>JBBRCD010000007.1:0-68267 GCA_038205245.1 Burkholderiales bacterium | reverse complement strand
GCTGCCATCGAAGATGAATTGCTCATTTGCGTCCAGACCTCTGCAAAAACCATAACCTCGGGATTGTACCGAATCGTCCCGCAGACTTGAAGCCTTGCCCTGCTTTGCCACCCGGTCCGCAGAAGGATTGCTGAGCGCAATGTTGACCGAAAGCGGCGCCGGGGGCCGGTCAGGCGGGGTTGTCGATGTCGATGAAAAGGTGCGTCAGCCCGCATTCCCGGGCCAGATGCTCGCCCAGCGCCTGCACGCCGTAGCGCTCGGTGGCGTGGTGCCCGGCCCCGATCAGGGCAATCCGGCACTCGCGCGCGACATGCACCGTCTGTTCTGAAATCTCGCCGGTGACGAACAGGTCGACATGCGGCCAGGCGTCCTCGATGAAGCGCTGGCCAGCGCCGGTGCACCAGCCGACACGCGTGATCGGCTGGTCAGGCTCCCCGATGACCAGCGGCTCGCGTCCGAGCGTCTTTGCCACCCGGCTGACGACCGTGCCCAGCGACGTAGGTTCGGCGAATGTGCCCAGCGCAATCAGCCCCGCACGATCCAGACTGCCGCTGCGGGTGACACCCAGCCGGATGCCGAGCTGGGTGTTGTTGCCCAGTTCGGCGTGCACGTCCAGCGGCAGGTGATAGGCGAAGAGATTGATGTCGGCCCGGATCAGCGCCGCAACCCGCGCGCGCCGGTACCCGGTGAGCCGTCCGGAGTCGCCCCGCCAGAACAGTCCATGATGCACCAGCAGCGCATCGGCGCCCGCAGCCACCGCGGCATCGATCAGCGCCTGTGAGGCGGTGACCCCGGAGACGATCGTGCGCACGTCCGAACGACCCTCCACCTGCAGGCCGTTAGGACAGTAATCCTCAATGCTCGCCGCGGCGAGCAGTTGATCGAGGTATTGCTCCAGCGACTGGCGGTCCATCAATGGTTACCTTGCGCAGCGGGACGCGACTTCAAAGCCCGCGCAGAAGCTCAGCGAACGGGATGTTCATACCGGGCAGATCTCGCCTTCGGCGTCCATCGAGACCTCCGCGTAGTCGTTGACCTCAATCATTCCACAGCGCGCCGTCGGCGACTGAGCCCGACTCGCGTATGCCGATCCACACTCACCTTCCAGCTGACCAGGGCCCCTCGGCACCGATCATCGTCGAGCCGCCGGGGCGATTCTCGACCACGAGCTGCTGGCCCCAGACCTCTCCCAGCTTGCTACCGACCAGCCGCGCGATCGCATCAGTCGAGCCGCCGCCAGCGATCGGGATGACCATGCGCACCGGCTTCACCGGCCAGGCCTGCGCACTGCACAGGCCTGCACTGCCAGCGGCGAGAACACCAAACCACGCGACCACCAGGACAGCGGCAGGCCGCCACGGGGACGACTTCATCGGATTCTCCTTGGTGGCATTGTGCCTGGGAGCAAGAAGCAATAGCCGCGTCAACGCTACCCCATTCCGACCGTTCCGGAGTGCACGTCGACCACGCCCTCGTCTGCCCATCCGCCGCGGCAGAGTCGCAGCACCGGGACGGTGCACTGTGGGTCAGCGCGAAGGCTCGTCTTTGCTGCCCTGGCGGATCGCCTGCAGTACCGGCGACAGTGGGGTCAGTTCCCCGGACCCGGCCCAGCCGCGCTCGGCCGCCAACGCCGCCAGACGGCTGATCCGCTCGTCAGTGGCCGGGTGAGTGCGCAGGAAGACCGGCACGCCATCGGCTGACTTGCCCGCTGACTTGCCCGCTGACTTGCCTGCTGAATTGGCCACTGACTTGTCCACTGAGCGCTTGAGCATCGCGGCGAAGAACGTATCGGCGCCGGCGACATGTCCATAGCGCGCGGCAACCGCGGCGAGCGCGTCGGTGTCGGCCCGCTCTTCCTGTGCCCGGCTGAAGCCAAGCACGGTGAGCGTGCCGGCACTGCCAGCCAGCCAGTCGGCCAGCTTCGAGCCCGCCCCGGCCGATACTGCGGACAGCACCACGGTCAGCGCCAACCCGCGACTGAGCGACTGCACCGGGTCGCGATGCCGCACATGCGCAATCTCGTGCGCGATCACCATCGCCAGCGCGTTCTCGCTGTCGATCGCCTCGATCAGGCCCTTGTAGAGGGTGATGTGACCACCTATCGTCGCGCTCGCATTGGCCACCGGCAGCGGTCTGAAGTGCACCCGGATGGAGACCCCGGGCGGCAGACCCTGGGGGCCGATCAGCGAATCAGCGAGTCTCTGCAACTCGACTTCCTGTTCGCTTTGCACCGCGGTCGGGTCGAAGAAGCGGTCCGCAATCGATCGCTCGGCCGAGAACGGCAGCCAGCTGGCCAGCGTTTGCGCGAACAGCATCAGCAGCAGCCCGATGACCGCGATCACCGCCAGCAGCCCGGCGATCATGATCAGGACATCGGTCAGCGGACGCTTCTCGCTGACGTTGATCTCCTCCTGCGGCAGTTGCGGATTGCTGTAGGCGTTCACGCGCGCCAGCGTCAGGCCGGCCTGGCGCGACTGGCCGGCCCAGCGCCATCGCGCCCGGCCGCACCCGTATCGGCATCCGCACCCACCCCCGCACTCGCACCCGCACCCAGCGGACGCAGCGCCGTGCCATAGGCAAGGATCTCGACCGCGCCGATGCCGCGCCCCGGGATCGCGACTGCCTGGAACTTCACGTTGATGATCATCGATGCGCCTCGACGCATTGCGCTGTGCTTCATCCGCAACACAGACTCCCGGCGCGCGCGGTCGAGCAGGCTCTCATAGGAGCGCACCCGGCCGCCGAAGATGCTGTAGAGCGCGGCAGCCACCGATTTGAAGTAGTCCTGCGACACCACGGTGCAGCCGGTCACCAGGGAGGCGTCGAACGATTGCGAGACGGTCGGCGGAAACCGGCTGGTGAACACGGTCAACCGTTGCAGCAGTCTTTCGCGCGTCTTGATCGAGGCGTAGTGCCGGGCCTCGGCAATCCGGCCGACCACATAGCCGACCGCCATCAGAACGACGAAGATGATCAGTTCGCCGAACGCAAGAGCGGTCTGCATCGCAGGGTCCGATCAGTCCGGCGTGGCTACTCGACCACCACGGCGGTGCCGTAGGCGAACAGTTCGGCAGCCCCCTGCGTGATCGAGGACGTCGAGAAGCGCACGTTCAGGATCGCGTTCGCCCCGGCCGCTTCGGCCTGCCGGACCATCCTGCTGGTGGCTTCTTCCCGCGCCTCGTTCAACAGTTCGGTGTAGCCCTTGAGTTCCCCGCCGACGATGTTCTTCAGGCTGGCCAGAATGTCCCGGCCGACGTTCTTCGCACGCACGGTGCTGCCCTGGACCAGCCCGAGATGGCGCACCACCCGCTTGCCCGGAATCAGTTCGATGTTGGTGAGGATCATCAGGTACTCCCAATGGCACGCCGCCGGCGGTCAGCGGACAGACTCCGCATGGGGTCTGTCCCCGCTGCCGCGCTTGTCGACGAACTGCTAGCGGCCCCGGATCAGGTTTCTTTAGTCGCCTCGGCGGTTCGGGCCGCCTCGGCCTTGGCGGCGGTATCGGCCTCAGCGGCCGCATCAGCGTCGGCGCGCGAGGGCGACCTGCCGGCGAAACGGGCCACCTGCAGACCCACCTCGTAGAGGATGCAAAGCGGCACCGCGAGCAGGAGTTGCGAGATGATGTCCGGGGGGGTCACCACGGCGGCCACCACGAACGCGCCGACGATGACATAGGGCCGGGCTTGCTTCAGCTGCTCGATCGACGCGATTCCGAAGCGCACCAGCAACACCACTACCACCGGGACCTCGAAGGTCATGCCGAAGGCGAGGAACATGCCCATCACGAAGGACAGGTAATTCTCGATGTCCGGGGCGACCGCCACCGAGTCAGGCGCGAAGCCGGCAATGAAGCGGAACACGAACCCGAACACCACGAAGTAGCAATACGCCATGCCGAGAAAGAACATGCCCACGCTGGAGGCGAGCACCGGCACCGCCAGCCGCTTCTCGTGCTGATACAGCCCGGGCGCGATGAACGCCCAGGCCTGGTAGAGCACATATGGCAGCCCGAGCAGGAACGAGACGAACAGCGTGACCTTCAACGGCACCAGGAACGGCGAGATCACCCCGGTGGCAAGCAGCTTGGTGCCTTCGGGCAGCGCATGCATCAGCGGCTTGGAGACCAGATCGAAGATCTGCTTCATGAACGGGGACAGCACGATGAAGATGACCAGCACTGCGCCCGCAGCACGCACCAAACGCTGGCGCAACTCGACCAGATGGGAAATGAAGCTCTCGCCGCCCGCTTCGGTGCGGCTGGCGTCGCCTGAGTTGTCGCTGCTGCTGTTGTCGGTGTTCTGGCTCACGTCGGTCAGGCCTCCCGGACGGCAGACCACGGCGCGGGAGCGGTCTCGGCCGTCTGATCCGCCTGCTGCGCGAGACGCTGCTGACCGATCGCCCGCTCGGCGAGCGTCGCCATGGCCAACGAGGTCGGCGCCACATAGATCGCCGGCTGCGCGCGACTCGCCATCGCCCCCGAAACCGTCGGCTCGACCCATTCGGCCACCGCCGGCGAAGACAGCGCACCAGTGGCCTCCTGCAGCAGGCCAGTCGAGCCCGGACTGTTCCCGGCGTCCGGGGCGCCGATCGATCCGGCCATGTGGGTGTCACCAGCCACAGTCGCGCCGGAGACAGGGACCGGAATATCGCCTTGAAAATTGGCCAGTGCAGCCAGCTCGTCACCAGTGGAGCGCGCGTCCGACTGCATCGAATCGAAGCTGCTCCTGACCGAGCCGGCAGTCTCCTCCACCGTCTGGCGGAACTTGCGCAGCTCGTCGAGTTCCATTTCGCGACCGATGTCGGCCTTGACGTCGTTGACATAGCGCTGCATGCGGCCGACCAGATGGCCCACGGTGCGGGCGACCTTGGGCAGGCGCTCAGGGCCGATCACGACCAGCGCGACCACCGCGATCACCATCATTTCCGAGAATCCGAGGTCGAGCATGGTCAGGGAGCGGAGGGAGTCGCGCAAAGCCGTCGCGGCAGGCCGGCAACGGCGCCAACGAAACTACGGCCTGCGGGCGGTAGCCGGTCAGGTACCCGCAGCGGCCGCGCGCTGGTCAGACCTTGCTTTCGGACTTGCTCTTGATCTCGCCTTCGATCGTCTGACCATGAATCTGCTGGGCGGCCGCCACACCCGCTGCGCCCGCAGACTTGTCGTCTTCCGGCTTCATGCCTTCCTTGAAGCCCTTGATCGCGCTGCCGACATCCTTGCCCAGATTGCCGAGCTTCTTGGTGCCGAACACCAGCACAACCACCAGCAACACGATCAACCAGTGCCAGATACTGAACGAACCCATGTCGATGCTCCTTGTCGGTCGGGCGCAATGCCCGCCAAACGAACGATATCCTGCGAAGATGACCGGAAGGTCAGTTCCCGGCGCGCGACTTCTTCTCGTCGTGCCCGGACACCCCTTCGCGCCGGGCAAGTTCGGCCAGCACATCGGCCGGGCCCAGCCCGTGATGTGAAAGTAGCACCAGTCCGTGAAACCAGAGGTCTGCCATCTCCTTGACCAGATGGAGTTTATCACCGTCCTTGGCGGCCAACAGCGTCTCGGCAGACTCCTCGGCGAGCTTCTTCAGGATGGCGTCATGCCCCTTGTGAAACAGGCTTGCCACATAGGAACTGCCCGGCGCAGACAGCTTACGCGACTCGATGGTTGCGGCAAGTCGTTCCAGGATCGGGTCTTCGTTCATCTTGGCCTCGCTACGGGGCAACGGTCGGCGGACGGCTCTGTCGGGTGCACAAGAGTGGATCGGGGTGGGTCAGGGTGGGTCAGGGTGGGTCAGGCGGGTTAAATCTGGTCGGGCGGTTTGAGCACCGGGTCGACCTCGACCCAGCGATCACCCTCCAGGCGCCGGTAGAAGCAGCTCTGCCGGCCGGTATGGCAGGCGATGCCGCCCACCTGCTCGATCTGCAGGAGGATGACGTCTTCGTCGCAGTCGAGCCGGATCTCGGCCACGCGCTGCCGGTGGCCGGACTCTTCGCCCTTGCGCCAGAGTCTGCCACGCGAGCGCGACCAGTAATGGGCGAATCCGGTCTGACTGGTCAGTGCCAGCGACTCGCGGTTCATCCAGGCGAACATCAGAATGCGCCCGCTGACCACATCCTGAGCGATGGCTGGTATCAACCCGCCCGCATCGAAGGCGACGTCGTCCAGCCAGGCAGCAGACAGTGGCTCACCGAGCGCGGGCATTGCGGCGCCCCTAGACCCGTACTTCCACGCCGGCGGCGGCAAACGCCTGCTTCACCTCGGCCACCGTGTGTTCGCCGTAGTGGAAGATGCTGGCCGCCAGCACTGCATCGGCATGGCCTTCGGTGACGCCTTCGACCATATCGGCGATCGAGCCGACCCCGCCACTGGCGATGATCGGGATCGACAGCGTGTCGGAGAACGCGCGGGTGAGCGCCAGGTCAAAGCCGGATCGAGTGCCGTCCCGGTCCATGCTGGTGAGCAGGATCTCGCCCGCCCCGTAGGCCTGCATCCGGCGACCCCACTCGAGCGCATCCAGGCCGGTGGCACGACGCCCGCCATGGGTGAACACTTCCCAGCGCGGCGCCTCGCCGGCCACCCCGGACACGCGCTTGGCGTCGATGGCAACGACGATGCACTGCGAACCATAGCGCCCGGTGGCCTCGCGCACGAACTCTGGCGCCTGCACTGCTGCGGTGTTGATGCTCACCTTGTCGGCACCGGCGTTGAGCAGTGCGCGCACATCGGCCACGGTGCGCACGCCGCCGCCGACGGTGAGCGGAATGAACACCTGTGCGGCGACCGCCTCGACCATCGACAGCAGCGTACCCCGGGCGTCGCTGCTGGCGGTGATGTCGAGGAAGGTGAGTTCGTCTGCGCCCTGGTCGTCATAGCGGCGCGCGACCTCGACCGGGTCACCGGCATCGCGCAGATCGACGAAGTTGACACCCTTTACCACCCGGCCGCCGGTGACGTCCAGGCAGGGGATGATCCGCTTGGCGAGCATTGCCGGCTAGCCTGGCGCGCCAGTCGGGCTTGCCGGGGACAACGAATCGGCCAGGCGCTGCGCTTCGGCGAAATCGATCCTGCCTTCATAGATCGCCCGCCCGGTGATCGCCGCCGGGATGCCCTCGGCCTGGACCGCGCACAGGTTGCGCACATCGTCCAGGCTGGACAGTCCGCCGCTGGCGATGACCGGGATGCTCAGTTGCTGCGCCAGGCGCACCGTGGCCTCGATATTGATGCCACTCAACATGCCGTCACGGCCGATGTCGGTATAGATCACTGCCTCGACGCCGTAGTCCTCGAACTTCTTCGCCAGGTCGCCCACTTCGTGACCGGTCATCTTCGACCAGCCGTCCACCGCCACCTTGCCGTCCTTGGCATCCAGGCCGACGATGATATGGCCAGGAAAGGCGCCGCAGGCGTCATGCAGGAACCCGGGCGTCTTCACCGCCGCAGTGCCGATGATCACGTAGGACACGCCGTCGTCCAGGTAGCGCTCGATCGTATCGAGGTCACGGATGCCCCCGCCGAGCTGGATCGGGATCCGGTCGCCGATCACCTTGACGATCTGCTTGATCGCCGGCTCGTTCTTCGGCTTGCCGGCCACCGCACCGTTCAGGTCGACGATATGCAGCCGGCGCGCACCCTGCGCCAGCCACTGGGCCGCCATTTCGCCCGGGTTTTCGGAATAAACGGTCGCCCCGGCCATTTCGCCCTGGCGCAGCCGGACACAGCCCCCATCCTTGAGGTCGATCGCAGGTATCAGGAGCATCGCGCGCGTCCGGCGAGGGTTCCTGACTGCACATCCCAGTTGACGAAATTGGCAAGCAACTGTAGACCCGCCCGGTGGCTTTTCTCTGGATGGAACTGTACGGCAAACAGGCTGCCTCGGGCAACCGCGCAGCAGAACGGGAACGGATAGTGGCTGTAGCCGGCCACGATGTCAGGCTGGGCCGGTTGCGGGAAATAGCTGTGCACGAAGTAGAACCGGGTCGCATCGGCGATGCCGGTCCACATCGGGTGCGCTTCGGACTGGTGCACTTCGTTCCAGCCCATGTGCGGCACCTTCAACCGGCCACCCGCAGCGTCGACCATCGCCTGGTCCGGAAACCGGATCACCTCGCCCGGCAGCACCGCCAGACCGGGTGTATCGCCTTCCTCGGAGCGGTCGAACAACATCTGCAGGCCGATGCAGATGCCCAGGAACGGCTTGCTCTGTGCCGCTTCGATCACCGCTGCGCGCAGCCCGCGTGTCTCGAGTTCGCGCATGCAGTCGGGCATCGCGCCTTGCCCCGGGAACACCACCCGCGCGGCGCGCTCGATGGTCGCCGGGTCGTCGGTGACCACGATCGGCACGCCATCGGCCACATGCTCGAGCGCCTTGGCCACCGAACGCAGATTGCCCATGCCATAGTCCACCACAGCAATCGTCATCGCAAGCTCGGTCAGAGCGAACCCTTGGTCGAGGGCACGGCGTCGGCAGCCCTCGGATCGAGTTCGACCGCGACGCGCAGCGCGCGCCCGAACGCCTTGAAGATCGTCTCGGCCTGGTGGTGCGCGTTGCGCCCCTTAAGGTTGTCGATATGCAAGGTCGCCTGCGCATGATTGACGAAGCCCTGGAAGAACTCGTAGATCAGATCGGCATCGAACTCACCGATGCGCGCGCGGGTGAACTCGACCTGCATCTCGAGGCCGGGGCGCCCGGACAGATCGATCACCACACGCGACAGCGCCTCGTCCAGCGGCACGTAAGCGTGACCATAACGGCGCACGCCGCGCTTGTCGCCCACCGCCTTCGCCAGCGCCTGGCCGATCGTGATGCCGACATCCTCGACCGTGTGGTGTGCATCGACATGCAGATCGCCGGTGGCCTTCACCTCGAGATCGAACAGGCCGTGGCGCGCCACCTGCTCGATCATGTGATCGAGGAAGGCAATGCCGGTGGCAATCGAATAGCGACCGCTGCCGTCGACGTTCAACACGACGTCGATGATGGTCTCCTGGGTCTTGCGATGGATGGTGGCCTGACGCATGAGGCGAGGTTAACCCAAGTCGACCTGGATCAGGCGGCGCCCCGGCCGCGAGACACGCCCGCCGGGGCCCCTATCGCCTCGCCAAGGGCGGCGAGAAAGCGCGCGTTCTCCTGCGGCGTACCGACCGTGACCCTGAGGCAATCGGCGAGCAACGGATGCGCGCGGGACACGTTCTTGATCAGCACGCCCCGGGCGAGCAGCGCGTCGAACACCGCGGCTGCGCCGGCGACCCGGAACAGCAGGAAATTCGCCTCGGACGCGAACACCTGCACCCCGGTTATCGCGGCGAGCGCGCCGGCAAGCCGCTCACGGTCTGCACGGATCGACCGGGCCTGGGCTGCAAGCTCGCCATAGCTGGCGAGCAGCCGGGTAGCCGCAACCTGGGTCAGGATGTTCACGTTGTACGGCAGACGCAGCTTGTCCAGTTGCTCGAGCCAGACGCGCGGCCCGACCAGAAAGCCCAGCCGCAGCCCGGCCATGCCGAGCTTGGAGAAGGTGCGCATCACCAGCAGGTTCGGCAGCCGGCCGGCCAGTTCCAGATGGCTGCCGTCGCCGAACGCGTAGTAGGCCTCGTCGACCACCAGCAGGCCGGGCGCGGCACGCGCAATGCGCTCGATGTCGGCGCGCGAGAAAGCGTTGCCGGTCGGGTTGTTCGGTGTGGCAAGAAACATCACCGCCGGACGCTCGCGCTCGAGCATCGCCAGCACCGCCTCGACATCGAGCGAGAAGTCGGCACGCAGTGCACAGCTCGCATAGCGCAGCCCGGTGAAGGTGGCGATCATCCGGAACATGACAAAGGTCGGCTCGATCGAGGCGAGCACTGCCCCCGGCTTTGCCACCGCCAGCGCGAGCAGCTGGATGATCTCGTCCGAGCCGTTGCCAAGAAGGATGTCGCAATCCGCCGGCACCGCAAGTGCCTCGCGGATGGCCGCCTTCAACACGCTGGCATCCGCCTGTGGATAGCGGTTGACCGGCGCCTGCGCGAGCAGTGTCCCGAGTTCGGCGGCGAGCGCCGGCGGCAGCCGGTAAGGGTTCTCCATCGCGTCCAGCTTGACCAGACCGGTCGAGTCCGGCACCAGGTAGGCGCCCAGCGCGAGCACCTCCTCGCGGATCAGCGACTGCGGGGTCGCGGCAACGGCAGCGGGCGGGGACTGATCGGGCAGCTTCATCGCACGCCCTGCCTGCGGGTACGCATGCGCAACTCTGCGGCACGGGCGTGGGCCTCCAGGCCCTCGGCGCGCGCCAGTACGCTCGCCACCTCGCCCAGGGCCTGCGCGCCACGCCGGCTCACCTCGATCACGCTGGTGCGTTTCTGGAAGTCGTAGACCCCGAGTGGCGAGGAAAAACGCGCGGTGCGCGCGGTCGGCAACACATGGTTGGACCCGGCGCAATAGTCGCCCAGCGTCTCCGAGGTGTAGTGCCCGACGAAGATCGCACCGGCATGGCGGATCTTCGCCAGCAGCGGCGCGGGCTCGCGCACCGCGAGCTCGAGATGCTCGGGCGCGATGCGGTCGGCGATCACACAGGCCTCGGACAGGCTCTTCACCCGGATCAGCGCGCCGCGCGCCGTGATCGACTGGCGGATCACCGCCTGCCTTGCCATGCCCGGCAGCAGCCGCGCGATCGAGGCCTGCACTGCGGCGATCAGCCGTCGGCTCGGACTGAGCAGGATCGCCTGCGCCATCTCGTCATGCTCGGCCTGCGAGAACAGGTCCATCGCCACCCAGTCCGGGTCGGCCGAGTCGTCCGCGATCACCAGGATCTCGGAGGGCCCGGCGATCATGTCGATGCCGACGGTGCCGAACACCCGCCGCTTGGCGGCCGCGACATAGGCGTTGCCTGGCCCGGTGATCTTGTCCACCGCGGGCACCGTCTCGGTGCCGTAGGCCAGGGCAGCCACCGCCTGCGCGCCGCCGATGGTGAACGCCCGGTCCACGCCGGCGAGCTTTGCTGCGGCCAGCACCAGCGGGTTGCGCTCCCCCCGGGGCGTGGGCACCACCATCACCAGTTCGCGCACCCCGGCGACCTTGGCCGGCACTGCATTCATCAGCAGTGAGGACGGATAGGCGGCCTTGCCACCGGGCACATAGAGCCCGGCACGATCCAGAGGCAGCACCCGCTGGCCGAGGCGCGAACCGAACTCATCGCGGAACTGCCAGGTCGTGCCGCCCTCGCCCGCCTGCCGCTCATGATAGGCGCGGATTCGACTATGCGCTGCCTGCAACGCCTGGCGCTCGATCGCGCCCAGACTGCGCCAGGCGGCGGCCAGCTCGGCACGCGTGAGTTCCAGCGCGCGCGCCTGCCGCACCGGCATGCGGTCGAACCTGCGGGTAAAGGCGAGCAGCGCGCGATCGCCATCACGCCGGACCGCGTCGACGATCCTGGCCACTTCAGATTCGACGCCGGCATCCTGCGACGCATCGAACGCGGTCAGCGCGGCGAGGGTGCGATCGAAACCGCGCGCACCACTATCCAGTACCCGCATCCGCAGACGTACCCCCGAACGCACCCCCGGACTGCTAGCCATTCGGTCCTCCTGGACCACCTGCGGATGCGCCCCCAAGGCGGCTCTCCCGACTCGCCGCCGCAGCGGCTGCGAGCAGGTCGATCAGCGGGCGCAAGGTCGCGCGCTTCAGACGCAATGCCGCCGGATTGACGATAAGGCGCGCACTTACCAGCGAGATCTCTTCGACTGCCACCAGGCTGTTCGCCTTCAGCGTGTTGCCGGTATCGACCAGATCGACGATCACATCGGCAAGACCGGTCAGCGGTGCGAGTTCCATCGACCCGTACAGCTTGATCAGATCGACATGCAGACCCTTGCTCGCGAAGTGCTCGCGCGCGGTGCGCTCGAACTTGGTCGCTGCACGCAGCCGCCGGCGCTGGGCGATTGCGGCGGCATAGTCGAAATCGGCGCGCGCTGCCACCACCATCCGGCAGCGTGCAATGTCCAGATCGACCGGCTGATACAAACCGTGTCCGCCATGTTCGTCCAGCACGTCCCTGCCGGCCACACCCAGATCGGCGCCACCGAACTGGACATAGGTCGGCACATCGGTGGCGCGCACGATCACCAGCCGTACATCATCCCGGTTGGTGGGCAGGATCAGTTTGCGCGAGCGCTCCGGATCGAGCGCAGGCGTGAGCCCCGCCTGGGCCAGGAGCGGCAGCGTATCGTCATAGATGCGCCCCTTGGAGAGCGCGATGGTGATGATCGGTGCGGCGTTCATTCGACCTGGTGTCCTGGCGGCCGGAGCACAGACCTCCGGCAAAGCTCGCTAGTGTACAAAGATTGGCACAAGTTAAACGCGTGGACCCCGCGTGTCCCATGCGTATCCCATGCGTTCGCCATGCATTTGTCATGCATTTGCCGCGCGTTTCTTGCGCTCTGGGCGCCGTGCAACCCAATCCCCGTGACAGACACCGCTGCTGCAGTCAGTCGGACCTTCGGATGCGCGCACCAAGGCCCGACAGCTTGCGCTCGATCGCCTCGTAGCCACGGTCCAGGTGGTAGATGCGGTCGATCACCGTTTCGCCGCGCGCGGCCAACGCCGCGATGATCAGGCTTGCCGACGCGCGCAGGTCGGTGGCCATTACCGCGGCACCGTCGAGTACCGGCACGCCGGTCACGATCGCGGTGTTGCCGTCGATCTCGATCTGCGCACCCATCCGTTTCATCTCCAGCGCATGCATGAACCGATTTTCGAAGATCGTCTCGACGATGGTCGAGGTGCCCTCGGCGACACAGTCCAGCGCCATCAGCTGCGCCTGCATGTCGGTGGCGAAACCGGGATAAGGCGAGGTGCGCACGCTGACTGCGCGCGGGCGATCCGGCATCGACAGCGCGATGGTGTCCGTGCCGGTCTCGATACGCGCGCCCGACTCGCGCAGCTTGTCCAGCACCGCGGCCAGATGCGCCGGGCAGGCGCCGTGCACCACCACCTCACCGCGGGTCGCAGCGGCAGCAGCAAGGAAAGTGCCGGTCTCGATCCGGTCCGGCATGATCCGCCACTCGGCCCGATGCAGCTGTTCGACGCCTTCGATGATCAGTTCGCTCTCGCCCGCGCCCTTGATGCGTGCGCCCATCGCGTTAAGACAATGCGCGAGCTCGGCCACCTCCGGCTCGCGTGCGGCGTTCTCGATCACCGTCACGCCGTCGGCGAGTGCGGCGGCCATCATCAGGTTCTCGGTGCCGGTCACCGAAACGATATCCATGAAAATGCGCGCGCCCTTCAATCGTGGCGCCCGCGCTTCGATGTAGCCGTGTTCGATGGCAATCTCGGCGCCCAGCGCCTGCAGGCCCTTGATATGCAGATCGACCGGCCGCTGCCCGATCGCGCAGCCTCCGGGCAGCGACACGCGGGCACGGCCGAAGCGCGCCACCATCGGCCCGAGCACCAGTATCGATGCGCGCATGGTGCGCACCAGTTCATACGGGGCCTCGAGGTGGTCCATCCGGGCGCAGTCGACCACGAACCCGTTGCTGCCATCGTCGGTGACCGCCGCACCCATCTGCGACAGCAGCTTGACCATGGTCTGCACGTCGCGCAACCGGGGCACGTTGGTCAAGGCCAGCGGCTCGGCCGAAAGGATGGCCGCGCACAGCACTGGCAGCGCGGCGTTCTTCGCGCCCGAGACCGCCACCTCACCGGCCAGCCGCGCGCCACCTTCGATGATCAGTTTATCCATCAGTATCCTGTATGCACCGGCTGCACCCAGCCTGGGTTCGCGCAGGGCTCAACCAGCGCTGAAGCAACGCTGAAGTAACCTTGAAGCAACGTTCACGCACGTTGATTCAATGACGCAGCTTGTAGCCGCTTTTCACCAGCAGTATCGCCCAGGCGCATACCAGCGCCAGACACCCAAGCACTACGGCGAAGGACATCCAGGGCGACACATCGGCCGCACCGAAGAAGCCCCAGCGGAATCCATCCACCATGTAGAACACCGGATTCAGATGCGAGGCCACCTGCCAGAACGACGGCAGTGTGTGTACCGAATAGAACACCCCGGCCAGAAAGGTGAGCGGCACCACCACGAAATGCTGGAACGCCGACAGCTGGTCGACCTTGTCCGAATAGATGCCGGCGATCAGGCCGAGCGCACCGAGCGTGGCCGCACCGACCAGCGCGAAGGCGACGATCGCCACCGGGTGCGCGAACTGCATAGGTGCGAACCAGACCCCGATTGCCAATACCGCGGCACCGCAAAGCAGGCCGCGCAGCATCGCTGCCAGGACATAGGCCCCGACGATCTCGGCCGGCGACAACGGTGGCAGCAGGATGAACACCAGGTTGCCGGTCATCTTCGACTGGATCAGCGAGGACGACGTGTTGGCGAATGCGTTCTGCAGCGTTGCCATCATCGCCAGCCCGGGCACCAGGAAGGCACTGTAGCCCACCCCGGGGAACACATCGACATGTTTCGAAAGCACATGGGCGAAGATCATCAGGTACAGCACGGTGGTGACCACCGGAGCGAGCACGGTCTGCATGCTCACCTTCCAGAAGCGCAGCGTCTCCTTGTGCAGCAGGGTGAGGAAGCCCCCGTGGCGCACAGCCGCGGGCAGGGCAATCGGGAGAAGGCGTTCTGACACTGGGCGGCGGTCAAGCGATAAAGCGGGGGACATGGATTCTACACGCCGGGCCCGTCCACTCCGGCCGCTGCGTGGCGCACGCCATGGGGCAGGCAGCCCCAGATCAGGATGCAGCCGATCACCGGGGCGCCTCGGCTTCGTCCGGCAGCCGGCGGATCGCCAGCAGCGCGATCACCGCCGCACTCATCAGACCGGCGGTGATGGCCGCGGCTGCCCCGCCAAAGGCGTCGATCGCCAGGCCGAAAGCGAACGGGGCGATCGCCTGCACCACACGGGCGAATCCGCCGATGCGTCCGAGCAGCGCGCCGTAGCCGATCGGCCCGAACAGCCACAGCGGCAACGTGCCACGCGCAATGGTGACCAACCCGTTGCTCGCCCCGTGCAACATCGCGAACGGCATCGCTGCCGGGGCGCCGAACGCCAGCAGTCCGACCGCCCCGACCGGGTGCAGCGCGAGCGCGACCCGCGCACTGGCAAGTGGAGTCACCCGCCTGGCGATCCAGAACTCGAGCAGCCGCGCCGCCACCTGCGCCGGACCGATCAGCATGCCGGCAACGATCGCGGCAGCCGGGGTGGCGCCCATCACTTCGAGCAACCGCAACGACTGCGTCGCCATCGCGCCGGCAACGAAACCGGAGGCAGCAAACACGAAACCAAGCAGCAACACGGTCTGGCGACGGTGGCGGGCCACGGCGGCGGTGCGAGCACCCGCCGCTGCGGCGTGTTGCGCCACCCCGGTGCTGGCGGCGGCCAACGGCACCGGCTCGGGCCGATCAGTGGCCAGGCCCGGCAACAACCAGCGGTTGGCAGGCAGGCAGACCAGCAAGTGCATCAGCGCCCAGAACACACATACCGCGCGCCAGCCCAGATTGCCCTCGATCAGCGCACTCACCGGCCAGCCAACCGTGCTGGCGAAGCCGGCGATCAGGGTGATGCCGGTAATCGCGCTGCGCGAGCGTTCGCGATAGATGCCCACCAGCGTAGCGAACGCGGCGTCATACAATCCGGCTGCAATCCCCACGCCGATCAGCAGCCAGGCGGCAAACAGGGTGAACACACCCTGGGCTGCGCCAAGCAGCAGCAGTCCGGCCGCGAGAATCAGGTTGGAGGCAACCAGCACGTCTCGTCCGCCGCGACGGTCGACCATCCGGCCGACCATCGGGCCGAGCGCACCCGAGACCAGCAGCGCCAACGAAAAGGCGGCAAACACCACGCTGGTGCCGATGCCCAGATCACTGGCGATCGGGACTGCCAGCACCGCCGGAAGGTAGTGACTGGAGGCCCAGGCGATGGTCTGGGTCGTACCCAGGGCCGCCACCACGACGCGAGTCGAGCGCTGCGCACTCATCGCGCAGCAGCGCGGGGCGCGGGCGCGGGCAGAGGCGCACCCGCGACCACGGGAATCACTGCAATCAGTGCCGCTTCATCACGTTCAGGAAGACATCCTGAAGGTCCGGTTGCACTACGTCGAGTTCGAGAATCGAGTCGCCCGCCAAGCGCACTTCGGCCAGCAATTGCTCCAGATCCGCATAGTCGTCCAGCACGATCGACACCAGATCGGCCTCGCGCGTATGTGCGCGCGCCGCGATTGCCGCCGGCAGCGTCGGTGAGGCAAGCCGCAGCCGCACCGTCTTGTGCCCTTGCCGTGCCGCACGCAGCAGGTTTGCGGTGGTATCCAGCGCAACAACCCGGCCCTGCTTGAGCATCGCGATCCGGTTGCACAGGGCTTCGGCCTCTTCCAGGTAGTGGGTGGTCAGTACGATGGTATGCCCGGCGCGGTTCAGCCGCCCGATGAATGCCCACAACCCCTGGCGCAGAGCGACATCGACGCCGGCCGTAGGCTCGTCCAGCACCACGACCGGCGGCTTGTGCACCAGCGCCTGCGCGACCAGGACGCGCCGCTTCATGCCCCCGGAGAGCGCTCGCATGTTGGTGTCGGCCTTGCCCGACAGGTCGAGGCTGGCAAGCAGTTCATCGATCCAGTCGTCGTTGCGGCGCAGACCGAAGTAACCCGACTGCATGCGCAACGTCTCGCGCACCGAGAAGAACGGGTCGAACACCAGTTCCTGGGGCACCACGCCGAGCTCGCGCCGGGCGTCACGGTAATCGGTGACGACATCATGGCCCATCACCGAGGCGCGCCCTCCGCTGGCCCGGGTCAATCCGGCGAGAATGCTGATCAGTGTGGTTTTGCCGGCCCCGTTCGGTCCGAGCAGGCCGAAGAATTCACCGCGTTCCACCGTGAGGTCCACCTCATCGAGCGCAAGCAGGTCTCCGTAGCGCTTGGACAACCGCTCGATCGAGATTGCCGCGGTCATCTGCGTCGCTGCATCAATTCCGACCGCAATCGATCATGCACCTGGCGTGGGTACCAGCAGCGCCTCTACGCCGTAGAGACCAGCCAGCGTCCGCAGCTTTGCCGGCAGGTTGGCAAAGTGCAGCTGACCGCCAAGGGCGACCACCCGTCGTTGCCACTCGAACAACACCCCGAGCGCTGCCGAGTCGAACTCGGTCAGACCGGACAGATCAATGCTAAGGGGCGCATCGGGGTGGCCAGCGCAGGCAGCGGCAAGCAGCGCGCCACCAGTCTCGACGACAACGGGAGCCAGTTCTATGGTGATCGGGCCGTCCACCCGGAATCCCCCGCTGTCTACCGTCACCAGGGTATTGCTGCCGCTCATTTCCGGGCTTCGCCTGCCGCGGCACTGCGGTTGCGTTCCGCCATCGATTTGATCAGTCCGTCGACGCCGCTCTTGCGGATCTCGCTATCGAAGCTGGAACGGAAGTTGATCACCAGACTCACCCCGGCCACGGTCACGTCGTAGACCTTCCAGCCCTTTGGCGTGCGCTCCATGTCGTAGTCGATCGAGATCGCCTTCGCGCCCGGCTGGTTGACCACGGCCCTGACCATGGTCTCGGTATCGCCCGGCGCGAGCTTGGTCGGCCTGACCATGATCGTCTGGTTGCGGTACTCCTTGAGTGCCACCGCATAGGTGCGCAGCAGCAGCGCGCGAAACTCGCGCACCAGTTCATCCTGCTGGGCGGCAGTCGTCAGCTTCCAGTTGGCACCCAACGCCAGCCGGGTCATGCGCTGAAAGTCGAAGTGCTGCGCCGCGTTGGCTTCAGCGACCTCGAGGATGCGCTTCATGTCTCCGGCCTGAATCGCCTTGTCGGCCTTGATGATCTCGACCACTCGGTCAATCGTGGTCCGCACCAGCTGGTCTGGCGGTATGTCCGCGGCTACCGCAGTCGCGGCGAGGCCAGCCAGCGGCGCGACCAGAGCGAGGGCGAAAAGCAGGCCGGCGACCGGGCCACAGCGACGCCACGAGGCAACAGCTCGCGGCAGCGGAAACAAAGTCTGTCGTTCGTTCATTGAGGCGCTCATGACAAAAGAGGGACAACCATGGCGGCATTTTGCGGCCGCCCCGAAACGTTGCGGGAAATCGTTGGAACCCGCTACCGGACACTGCCGGTTTTCAACGACAGCACTGGCGGCGATCACTTCGCTGCCGGCTCGCCGGCCCGGCTGGTGAGAAATTGTCCGATCAGATCTTCCAGCACGACCGCCTTCTGGGTCTTGGTGATCCGGTCCCCATCTGCCAGCAGCTTCTCGTCGCCGCCTGGAGCGAGGCCGACATATTGCTCACCCAGAAGGCCGGCAGTGTAGATGCTGGCAAAGGTATCCCGCGGAAACTTGTTGAAACGCCGGTCGATCTTGAAAGTAACCACGGCTTCGTAGGCCTCCGGGTCATAGTCGATGCTGTGCACCCGACCGACCACCACCCCGGCGCTTCTGACTGCGGCCTTGGGCTTGAGGCCGCCGATATTCTCGAATCGCCCGGTGAGCGTGTAGGTCGGTCCGGCGTTTACCAGTTCCCCCGCATTGCCCACCTTGAGCGCCAGAATCAGCAGCGCGCCTATGCCGCCAACCACGAAGATGCCGACCCAGACGTCGAGCGAAGAGCGTTCCATCAGACCCCCCGGAACATGAGCGAAGTAAGGATGTAATCGAGAAACAGGATGGTGAGTGCAGAGGTCACCACAGTGCGGGTAGTCGCGCCTGACACCCCTTCAGCAGTGGGGGGCGCATCATACCCTTCGAACACGGCGATCCAGGAGATCGCAAAGCCGAACGCCAGGCTCTTCAATAGTCCGTTGACCACGTCTTCGCGAAAATCGACCGACCCCTGCATCTGGGACCAGAAAGATCCCTCGTCGACGCCCAGAAGCACGACGCCGACCAGGTAGCCGCCGTAGATTCCCATTGCCGAGAACATGGCGGTAAGCAGAGGCACCGAGATCACGCCGGCCCAGAAGCGCGGCGCGATGACCCGCGCGATCGGGTCGACGGCCATCATCTCCATGGCGCGCAGCTGCTCGGTGGCCTTCATCAACCCGACTTCGGCGGTCACCGCAGACCCGGCGCGGCTGGCAAACAGCAAAGCGGTGATCACCGGGCCGAGTTCGCGCAGCAGCGACAGCGCGACCAGTGTGCCAAGTGCCGACTCCGACCCGTAGGTCTTCAGGGTCTGATACCCCTGCAGCCCGAGCACCATGCCGACGAAGAGGCCGGACACCAGGATGATCACCAGCGACAGCACGCCGGAGTAATACACCTCGCGTATCACCAGCCTGGGGCGGCGCAGGCAGACCTGCGAGTGGGTCAGCGTCAATCCGAGAAAGCGCGCCGCATAGCCCATCCGGAAAAGCGCGTCCACCACACGGCGGCCGATCCCGCGAATCGACAACCACTCTCTATCCAACATGCCGGCCCAACCCGAGTTGTTCAGCGTAGTCGGTGTTCGGATAGTGAAAGGGCACGGCCCCGTCCATCTCGCCATGAAAGAACTGGCGGGCGTAGGGGATCTGCGAGGCGAGCATCTCGTCCGGCGTGCCCTCGGCAACGATTTTGCCTTCGGCCATCAGGTAACAGTAGTCGAGAATCTTCATCGACTCGCGCACGTCGTGCGTGACCACGATCGAGGTCGCGCCAAGCGCATCGTTCAGTGTGCGGATCAGGTTGCTGATCACGCCGAGCGAAATCGGGTCCAGACCGGTGAATGGCTCGTCGTACATCACCAGATCCGGGTCCAGCGCGACCGCTCGCGCCAGCGCGACGCGGCGCGCCATGCCGCCGGACAGCTCATTGGGCATCAGCTTCGCCGCACCGCGAAGACCGACCGCCTGCAGCTTCATCAGCACCAGATCGCGCACGATCGGCTCGGGCAGGCTGGTGCGCTCGCGCATCGGGAAAGCTACGTTGTCGAACACCGAAAGGTCGGTGAACAGCGCGCCAAGCTGGAACAGCATCCCCATTTTCCGGCGCAGCGCATACAGCCCGGCTCGGTCCAGACCGGGCACCGAGACGCCGTCCACCGTCAGAGTGCCGGAAACGGGACGCAGCGCGCCGCCGATGAGACGAAGCACCGTGGTCTTGCCGCAGCCGCTGCCGCCCATGATGGAAATCACCTTGCCGCGCGGCACCCGCAGATCGAGACCTTTCAGGATCTTCCGAGCGCCGTATCCGAACTGAAGGCCGGAGATTTCAACGAAGTTGTCCGAAGGCACGCGTGATCTGGAAGTTTAAAGCGCGATTCTACCCCGGACAATGTATGTTCACACCATGCAGACACCCGCCGCTGTCGAGTACTCGGACGTGACCCGGCACTACGGCGCGCAGCGCGCAGCACAGCAGGTCAGCCTGTCCGTGCCTGCTGGCGAGAGCTTCGCCTTGATCGGGGTGAACGGCGCGGGCAAGACGACGCTGCTGCGGTGCTTGCTCGATTATTGCCGCGCCGACACCGGTTCCATCCATGTCTACGGCATTCCCAGCACCGATGCCGCCGCCCGCAGCAGGCTGGCCTGGCTGCCGGAGCGGTTCAGCCCACCGCACTACCTGACCGGACGCGACTATCTGCGCTATCAGAGCGCGCTGCGCGGCAGCCGGCATGACGACGCAGCAGCGATCGCCTGCCTGAAAAGCCTGGACTTCGACCCCGCGGCATTGCACCGGGCCGCACGCACTTACAGCAAGGGGATGACCCAGAAACTCGGGCTCGCCGCCTGCCTGCTCGCCGGGCGGCCGTTGACGGTGCTGGACGAGCCGATGAGCGGGCTCGACCCGCGCGCCCGCGCGCAGGTGCGCCAGGCGCTGCAGCAGCTGCGCAGGGACGGTCGTACCCTGCTGTTCAGCTCGCACGCGCTGGAGGACGTCGTGGCACTTTGCGACCGGCTGGCGGTGATCGACGGTGGACGCGTGATCTTCATCGGCACGCCTCGGGCGCTGATCGAGCGCCACCCGGAAAGCACGCTGGAAACAGCGTTTCTTCACTGCATCGCGCAGACGGGCGCGTGAGACGATAGCGGCTTGCTTGGACCGGCAGCCTGGCTGCTCTGCCGCCGTTGCTGCCGGTGCCCCGGTCCTGCGCAAGTTCCTGTGCTGCCCGAGTTCCTGTGCTGCCCGAGTTCCTGTGCTGCCTCAGGTCCTGCTCACACTGCCACCTCCCCGTGCTCCCCGTGCTCTCCGTGCAACCTCCCCGCCCACCTCATAGACCATGGCCCAAGCCACCCGCAAGCCCGACCTGCTGATTGTCGATGATGATCCGCTGATCACCGACACGCTCGACTTCACGCTCGGCGGGGAGTACGAGGTGCTGGTCGCCGCTTCGCGCGCCCAGGTGCACAGCCTGCTGCGGCAGATCGATCGCACGCCCCGGCTGGCGCTGATCGATCTCGGCCTGCCGCCCTCGCCGCACCGGCCGGACGAGGGTTTCCGGTTGATCGGCGAACTGCTGGCCGCCTCGCCAGAGATGAAGATCATCGTGCTGTCCGGGCAGAACGATCAGGCCAATGCGCGACATGCACGCGCCATCGGTGCGATGGAGTTCGTCGCCAAGCCCTGCCCGCCGGACCGGCTGCGCGCGCTGCTCACCGAGGCATCCCGGCTGGCGGAGAGCGAACGTCCGGCAGAGGGGGCGGAGCGGGCCATCATCGGCACCAGTCCGGCGATCGAGCGGCTGCGTCTGCAGATCGAGCAGTACGCCTCGGCGCCGTTCCCGGTGCTGATCGAGGGCGAGTCGGGCAGCGGCAAGGAACTGGTCGCGCATGCGCTGCATCGCCGCAGCGGTCATGCCGGCCGCCGGATGATTGCCTTGAACTGCGCGGCTATTGCACCGACCCTGGTAGAGCCGACGCTGTTCGGACATTCCAGGGGCGCCTTCACCGGCGCCACTGGCGCGCGCGCCGGCTATTTCGAGGACGCCAGCGATTCCACGCTGTTCCTCGACGAGATCGGCGAACTGCCACTGGAGTTGCAGTCAAAGCTGCTGCGGGTGCTGGAGGACGGCGAGTTCCAGCGGGTCGGCGAAACGGCCACCCGGCACTCGAACGCCCGGGTGATCGCCGCCACCAACCGCGACCTGCGCCAGGAAGTGAGAGCCGGACGCTTTCGCGGCGATCTCTATCACCGGCTGTCGGTGTTCTCCATCACGGTGCCGCCACTGCGCGACCTGGACGCGGACAAGCAGGTGCTGCTGGACCATTTTCGGCAACACTACGCCACCTCGGCCGGGCGGGCACCGTTCACCCTCGACCAGGAGAGCACACGGCTGTGGCACGAGTACGGCTTTTCGGGCAACGTACGCGAACTGCGCAACATCGTCATCCGCCTGGCGACCAAGTACCCGGGCGAGACGGTCAATGCGGCCGGGCTGCTTGCCGAGATGGACGTCGAGGGCGCGGGCGAGGAACGCCTGGGCTTGCCGGTCTTCGCGGGCGTCGCGGGCGACGACGACCGGCGCTCGGTGGAAGCCGCGCGCCGCCATCTGGCCAGCGTGCGCAGCGTCGATCTGGATCGCATGCTTTGCGGACTGGAACGCAGCTACATCGATGCGGCGCTGTTTCTGACCCATGGCAACCTTGCGCAGGCCGCGCGCATGCTCGGGCTGCGACGCACCACCCTGTACAGCCGCATGCAGGTAAAAGAGCGCGAAGATCTGGCGCGGGACGGTCAGGAATGAGCAGTGTGCGCGCCAGGCGGCGAGGCCCCTGATGTACCACGACTTCTTCGGCCTGCGCGAGGCGCCGTTCCGGATCACCCCGAACACCGAGTTCTTCTTCGGCGGCGGCAACCGCGGCGCGATCCTGGACGCCCTGCTCTACGCGATCAGCCAGGGCGAGGGCATCGTCAAGGTCACCGGCGAGGTCGGCAGCGGCAAGACCATGCTCTGCCGGATGTTGCAGGCGCAGCTGCCGCCGGAAGTACTGGGTGTCTATCTGGCCAATCCGAGTGTGTCCCCGGACGAGATTCTGCATGCGGTCGCGCATGAGCTGGAACTCGACCTGCCGCCGGGCGCCGGCCGGCTGGAAGCGATGCAGCGGATCACCGCCTTTCTGCTCGACTGCCACGCGCAGAACCACCAGGTCGTGCTGTTCGTCGAGGAGTCCCAGGGAATGCCGATCGGCACGCTGGAAGAGATCCGGCTGCTGTCGAACCTCGAGACTGACCGCCACAAGCTGCTGCAGATCGTGCTGTTCGGGCAACCCGAACTGGACACGCTGCTGCGAAAACCCGAGATCCGGCAGTTCCGCGAGCGCATCACCCATAGCTTCACCCTGGCCCCCCTGTCTGCCGCGGATATCGGTCTTTACCTGAACTTCCGGCTGCGCGCCGCCGGCTTCAAGGGGCCGGACGTGTTCGGAGCCCGCGTGGTCAGCCAGATCGCCCAGGCCTCGGCCGGTCTCACCCGGCGGGTCAACCTGCTGGGCGACAAAACCCTGCTGGCAGCCTTTTCCGAGAGCACCCATGCGGTGGCCCCACGGCATGTGCGCGCCGCAATCCGGGATAGCGAGTTCGCGCAAAACAGTTCGCTTGCCGCACGCTGGCGCTGGCCGGTCGCGGCCGGCAGCCTCGCCGTCGCGGCGCTGCTGATCGCTGCGGTCTGGCTCCGGGCGGGTCCGGCAGGCCCGAGCGCGCCGGCCGAAGCGGGTCTGACCGCAGGCCGGACCGTTGCGGCGCCAGAAGTGCCGCCGGGGGTGCCGCCGCCCGTGCCGGTGCCCGTTACGCCGGCAAGCGCGGACAAGACCGAGGCGGGGGCCGACCCGGCAGTGGTGCTGCCGGCGGCACTGCCCGCTGCTCCGGCACCCCCGCCACCGCCGCCAGCAGCGCCAGCGGTGGCTGAGGCCGCCATCCCGGGCCCAACGGCCGTGGCGAGCTTGGCCAGCGGCGCAGGCTCGGGGCAGGCCCAGGGCGCACCCGTGGAAGGCACGCTGCTCGAGGCCCGCATCGTGGCCACCCGCGCGTGGCTCGGCAGTGCCCCGCCCGGGACGATAAGCATCCAGATCATGGGCTCGCGCAGCGCGCTCGAACTCGACCGGCAACTGCGCCGGCTTTCCCGCCAGCTGGACGCCGGGCAACTGTTCGTCATCCGCACCCAGGCTGGCGAGCGACCATCGATGACCGTGCTCTACGGCAGCTTCCCCAACCGGGCCGAAGCGAGTGCGGCGTTGGCCGCCCTGCCCGAGTCGATTCGCGGATTCTCGCCCCACCTGCGCACCGTACAGGGGGTGCGTGCCGAGATCGCCGCGGCAGGAAGTTGAGAACGATTCGAACAAATCGAAGCAAACCATTGAAAACTATTGATATCCGATGTAGCCTTGATCCTCGGATGACTGCCCGCGCATCTGCGTGCGGGTTTGGGTGCGGGTCTGCCCGGGAGGCCGCTTGCGAATCTGCCAGCTAATCTGCCAGCTAATCTGCCAGCAAACGGCCAGTGGCCGGGCACCGGACTCGAGGCCGGCCTGCGGCGGCAACCTGGTAGTCACCCCTGCCCAAGAGGAATCGCCGATGAATACGCACCGGATACTTCAGCGAAATGCGGTCACGGGCCTGGTCGCAGTACTGCTGCTTTCTGGCTGCACGCCGTTCAAGGTGCGCCCGGAGATACCCCGTTCGGAAGGACATCTGAGCATCGAGCGTGAGGTCATCCCGCCAAGCGTGGTGCCGCCGCCGGTGCGGGTGTCGGCCCTGGTGCCGCCGCCGAAAGCCGCGGAGAAGGTGGCCACGTACAGTGTGGTGGTCAGCGACGTGCCAGTGCGCGAACTGCTTCTCGCCCTGGCCCGGGACACCCGGCAGAACATCGACATCCACCCCGGCCTCACCGGGCGGGTGACTATGAACGCGATCAACGAGACGCTGCCGGCCCTGCTGGAGCGCATCGCCCGCCAGATCGACATGCGGGTGCGCACCGAAGGCTCGACCATCATCGTGCAGCCGGACACAGCGTTCTTCAAGGTGTACCGCGTGAACTACGTAAACATGCAGCGCGACACCACCGCAACCATCGGCGCTTCAGGCCAGATCGGTGGGCAGGGCACGTCCGGCGCCGGCGGCGCGCCCGGTGGTGCGGCGGGCGGCGCAGCGGGCGGGCTGGGCGGGGCCGGCGCCGCGGTGAACGCCTCGGCCACGCTGGTACGCACGACCTCGCAGACCAATTTCTGGGAGACCCTGGGTGCCAACCTGCGCGCCCTCCTGAGTGCCTCGCGCGCGCAATCCCAGACGGCGGAAGACCGTGCCCAGCGCACGGAACAGGCGCGCCAGGTGCGCGAAGAGCGGCTCGCCCAGGCAGAAGCGGTCAGCCGGGCCGGCGCCGCATCCACCCAGTTGTTCAACACCGTGTTCGGTCAGCCGGTCACACAGGCGCTGATCGCCAACGACGTGCGCGACAGCGTCGTGGTCAATCCGATTGCCGGGACGGTCAACGTGCTCGCCACCGAGCGCCAGCACCAGCTGATTCAGCAGTATCTCGACGGGGTGACCGCGGCAGTCAGCCGGCAGGTGCTGATCGAGGCAACCATCGCCGAGGTGCGGCTAAACGACGCCTATCAGGCCGGGGTGGACTGGAGCCGGCTGGGCGGCTTTGGCGGCGTGACCATCCGGCAGACACCCGGGACTGTCGCCTCGCCGTCACTCACCATCGGCTACACCTCGTCGTCGGGCAATATCGTCTCCTCGATCACCCTGCTGCAGCAGTTCGGGCAGACCCAGGTGCTGTCCAGTCCGAAGATCATGGCACTGAACAACCAGACCTCGGTGTTGCGAGTGACCGACAACTTCGTCTACTTTCAGGTCGAGGCACAGCAGGGCGCGGTGACGACCGGGGGCACGATCCAGCCGACCGTGTTCAACACCACCGCGCAGACGGTGCCGGTCGGTGTGGTGCTCGCGGTCACCCCGCAGATCAACGAGAGCGGCCAGGTGACGCTCACCGTGCGACCGACCATCACCCGGGTCACCGGCACGGTAGCCGACCCCAACCCGAGCCTGCGCGTGGGCCCCAAACCGATAGAGAACCTGGTACCGGTGATCCAGACCCGGGAGCTGGAGTCGGTACTGCAGGTGGCGAGCGGGCAGACGGTCATCCTGGGCGGACTGATGCAGGATGATGTGTTGCGCAACCGAGACGGCGTACCCTGGCTGTCACGCCAACCCGGCATCGGCGACCTGTTCAGCTTCCGTAACGAGCGGGCGACCAAGACCGAGCTGGTAATCTTCATCCGGCCCACGGTGATCACCAATCCGTCGCTGCAGAGCGATGAGCTCAACTTCTTCCAGCGCTTCCTGCCGCAGCAGGGCGAAGCCGTGCAGGACCGTGCGCCCTCGGCCAGCGCGCGGGCTGTACCGGCAAACTGAGATCGAGCGCCACTCGCCATGAGCCTGTTGATGAAGGCCTTGCAGCAGGCCGCACAGAATCGCGGCGAGAAGCCGGCAGGTGAGCCTGAACCAGAGTCGGCGGCCAGTCCGGCATCGGGGCAGTCGCGGTCGCGGCCGCCTCTGCCACCGTCGGCCCCCGCACTTGGTGAGCTCAGCCTGGAGCCGCTGGCGGGCGAACCTGCGCTGCGACCGCGCGCGCCGCAGGCACCGGCTCCCGGCGTTGCCGCCGGCCGATCGGCGACAGAGGCGGCCACGCCCGACCCGGCACGCGCCGCGCCTGCAAGTGCCACTGGCGGACAAGAGCATGGCCGTGGCCGGATACAGGGCAGTCCCGCCCGCCACCGGAACAACCCTGCTGCGTTGCCCGACGACCTGCAGTTCGATGACGCGCCAGACGTCGCTCCGGGGCGATCGAGCGCCGCCGGCAGACGCACCAGCGCAGGCGCGCCGGCCTCGCCTCAACTGGCCGGCGCGGTGCTCTCGGCCGGCAGCGGGTCTACGCGTGCTGGCTGGCTGGATCGGGTATCCCGAGTGCAGTGGATCGTCGGCTCCGGTCTTTTCGCCGGCCTGCTTCTGGGCGGCTATTTCTACCTCCAGATCGAGTACCCGGGATTGTTCACTCGCGGTTTCTCGCGACCGCTCTTGACCTCGCCGGTTTCGGCAGTGCCGCCGCCGGCCACCCGCGGACCGGTTTCCCCACCAGCTCCGGCCCAGATTACCGGTGTGCCCGCAGCGCCTTCGGCCAGCGCCGGTCAGCCCGCACCGCCAGCAACCGACACCCCCCCGGGTGTGCCGAGTGCGCTCGCATCCTCGCCGCTGCTCAATCCGCAGACCGGGCAAGCCAGTGCGGCTGTGCCAGGCGTGCCAGGCGTACCCGGCGCGGCGTCCGGTTCGATCGCCGGCGCGGACACGCCGATGCAAGCCGCAGCACCCGCCCTGCCAGCGCCGCCAGCCCGGGCGACAACCGCGACCGCCAGCGCCGCACCACCGGCGCGCCCCCGCAGCGCAGCCCCGTCGACCGGGGACGACCCGGCCGCAGGTCCGGGCATCCGCATCACGCGCGGCACCACCACCACGCCAGTCAACCCGATACTCACCGAAGCGTATGAGCATCTGCAATCCGGACGGCTGGATGCAGCCCAGCGGCTCTACCAGCAACTGGCCGATGCGGATCCGCGCAATGTCGATGCCCTGTTCGGACTGGCCGCACTCGCGCAACTTGGCAACAGGAACGAAGCAGCCACCGGGCTGTACTTCCGGGTGCTCGAGGTCGAGCCACGCAACACCCATGCGCAGGCCTCGCTGATCGGGCTGATCGGGCGCGCGGATCCCGGCGCTGCAGAATCCCAGCTCAAGCAACTGATAACCCGCGATCCGTCGGCCCTGCTTTTCTTCACCCTGGGCAATCTGTATGCCGACCAGAACCGCTGGCCGCTTGCTCAGCAGGCGTTCTTCCAGGCGCACCACCTGCAGCCGAACAATGCAGACTATGCATTCAACCTCGCTGTCGGCCTGGAACGCATCGCGCAGCCCCGGCTGGCGCTCAACTATCTGCGCGTTGCAGTGAAGCTGGCCGATGCAGGGTCGCGCAGCAGCTTCGATCTGGCCGCTGCCCGCAAACGGATTTCACTGCTGGAAGCCGGCAGGGACGCGCCCTGATCGTGGCCGAACAACGCAAGAAGCTGCGTCTTGGCGAGCTGCTGGTACAGCAGGGACTGCTGTCGCTCGACCAGCTGCGTATCGTGCTGACCGAGCAGAAGCGGCAGAACGTGCCGATCGGCCGGCTTCTGGTCCAGCTCGGGTTCGTCTCGGAAGACGTGATCCGGGACGTGATGGCCCGCACCATCGGGCAGGAGAGCATCGATCTGGCGCAGGTGGTGGTGGACGGCGATGCGCTCAAGCTGGTGCCCGAAGAGTTCGCCCGGCGCAACCGAGTGTTGCCGATCGCTTTCAACGACGAGACCCGGCTGCTGACCCTGGCAACGACCGACGTGTTCAAGGTGGTGGTGCTGGACCAGCTGAGGGCGAACCTCGGCGGTCGGGTCGAGCTGCGAACCCTGCTTGCGACCGAGGCGCAGATCGAGGAGTCGATCGACAAGTTCTACGGTTTCGAACTGTCGGTGGACGGCATCCTGGAAGAGATCGAGACCGGCGAGATCGACTATCAGAGCCTGCAGGCGGCCGAGGGTGAGTACACCCAACCGGTGGTTCGCCTGGTGGGCGCGTTGCTGGTCGATGCGGTCAAGCGCGGCGCCTCGGACATCCACTTCGAACCCGAATCTGCGTTCCTGCGCATCCGCTACCGGATCGATGGCGTGCTGGAGACCATCCGCAGCCTGCACAAGACCTACTGGCCTGGCGTCGCGGTGCGTCTGAAGGTGATGAGCGGGATGAACATCGCCGAGACGCGCGCGCCGCAGGACGGCCGGGTGTCGATGAACCTGTCCGGGCGGCCGATCGATTTTCGCGTGTCGACCCAGCCGACGATTCATGGCGAGAACATCGTGCTGCGTGTGCTCGACCGCGAGAAATCGATCATCAGCCTGGACCGGATGAACCTTGCCGCGCGGCAGCGCGAGAAACTGCTGCTGATGCTGGCGCGCCCGGAAGGCATCCTGATCGTCACCGGGCCGACCGGCAGCGGCAAGACGACGACCCTCTATTCCCTGCTGTCCCAGGTAAACGACGAAACCGTCAATATCATGACCCTGGAGGATCCGGTCGAGTATCCGGTGACCCTGATGCGCCAGACCTCGGTCAACGAGAGCGCGAAGATGGAGTTCGCCAACGGCATCCGCTCGATCATGCGCCAGGATCCGGACATCATTCTGGTCGGGGAGATCCGCGACCACGAGACCGCCGAGATGGCGTTCCGGGCAGCGATGACCGGCCACCAGGTGTTCACCACTCTGCATACCAACTCGGCGCTCGGGGCGTTTCCGCGGCTGCTCGACATCGGTATTCCGCCGGACATCATGGCGGGCAACATCATCGGCGTGATCGCACAGCGCCTGGTCAGGGTGCTTTGTCGGCATTGCAAGGAGGCCTACAAACCGACGCCCGAGGAGTTGCGCTTGATCGGCCAGCCGGTGGAACGGCTGTATCGGCCGGTGGGCTGCGACAACTGCAACGACAAGGGTTATCGTGGACGCAGCGCGATCATGGAGATCCTGGTGATGGACGGCGAGATAGACGAGATGGTTTCCCGCCGCGCAACCTTGCGCGAGCTGCGCACCACGGCGATGGCACGCGACTTCCGCCCGCTTGCGGACGAGGCGCTCGCCAGAGTCGTCGATGGCACGACCAGCCTGGTCGAAGTGGCGCGCACGGTCGACCTGACCGGCCGCTACAGCTGATCGCACTGGCGCGGATCACCGGGACGCTGACCGATGCCGACCTTCCAGTACAAAGCCATGGATCGCACCGGCCGCTCGGCACGCGGCAACCTGGACGCGATGAACGACGTCGATCTGGAACTGCGCCTGCGCCGCATGGGTCTGGACATGATCAACTTTCGCGCGATCGAGCCGCGCAGCCGGCAGGCGCAGGGCTCGGTCAAGCGCCAGGATGTGATCAACCTGTGCTTCGACCTGGAACAGATCAGCCGGGCCGGCATACCGATGCTCGACGGCCTGCGCGACCTGCGCGATGGCATGGAAAACCGGCGGCTGCGCGAGATCCTGACCTCGGTGGTCGAGGACATGGAAGGCGGCCGTCTGCTGTCCCAGTGCCTGGCCCAGCATCCGGCAATTTTCAACAACGTATTCGTGAGCCTGATCCGTGCCGGAGAGCAGTCGGGCCAGATGACCGAAGTGCTGGAGAACCTGGGCATCACCCTGCGCATGCAGGACGAACTGCAGGCGCAGACCCGGCGCCTGCTGGTCTATCCCGCCGTGGTGCTGGTGGTGGTTCTGGCAGTGATGGCCTTCCTGTTCACCTATCTGGTGCCGCAGGTGACTGGACTGCTGCGCACCATGGGTGTCGCGCTGCCGATCCAGACCCGGATGATGATCGGGGTGTCGGAGATCGTGCGCAGCTACTGGTACCTGGTGGTCGGCGGGCCGCTGCTGGTCGGCCTGATCGTGGTGTCGCTGGTGCGGGCGAACGAGCGCGCCGCTTACCTGTGGGATTACGCCAAGCTGCGTATCCCGATCACCGGTCCTTTGCTGCAGAAGGTGATCATGGCGCGCTTTGCCAACGTGTTCGCGCTGCTCTACCGCTCTGGCATCACCATCCTCGAAGCGCTGCGCACCAGCGAGGCGATCGTCGACAACAAGGCGATCGGCGATTCGATCGCGCGGGCGACCAGCCAGATCAATTCCGGGGTCAGTCTGACCGAGGCGTTCCGGGACCTGGGCACGTTTCCGCCACTGGTGATCCGTATGCTGCGCGTGGGCGAATCGACCGGAGCCCTGGACACCGCACTCGCCAACGTCACCTACTTCTACAATCGCGATGTACGGGAATCGATCGAGCGCGGGCTGAAGCTGCTCGAGCCGGCGCTCATTTTCGTCCTCGGCATGTCGCTGCTGCTGATCATGTGGGCGGTGCTGTCGCCGGTGTACGACATCCTCGGCAAGCTCAAGCTGTGACCGGAGCGCGCTGAGATGGCCTTCGGAGAACGGCTGCTTCTCTGTGTCGGCGCGGCCCAGGCAACGCTGGGTCGCTGGCGCGCCGGCCGGCTGGTCGACTGCCAGACCTTCAGCGATGATGACCGCGGTCTGCGTCGTTTCTCGGACGTCCTGACCGCAGCACGAAACCTGCAGATCCACGCCCTGGTCGACGCGGTCGAAGAAGACTATCGCACCGAGCTGCTGCCCCACACCATGGGTCGGGATCGCGCAGGCATGGTCCAGCGGCGACTGCGCCAGCTCTACCGAAACTCGCCCTACAACGCGGCAGTGCTGCAGGGGCGCGAGACCGACAAGCGGCGCGACGACCGCTATCTGTTCGCCGCGCTGACCAATGCCGAGGTGTTCCTGCCCTGGGCCGAGGCGATAGAGGACGCCAAAATTCCTTTTGCCGGTCTTTACCTGCTGCCGATGGTGATGCCCCAACTTGCCGAGCGGCTCGGCGTGACCAGTGCGCCGACCCTGATCATCACCGCAACTGCGAGCGGCCTTCGGCAGAGCTTCGTGGCGCAGGGGCAGCTTCGGGTCAGCCGTCTCACCCCGCTCGAGCGCATCGGCGCCGGCGGTCCGATGGATAACCTGGTCGAGGAGGTCGGCAATACCCGCCTGTACCTCGAGGCCCTGAAGCTGCGCAGTGCGGACGATCCACTGTCGGTGACCCTGATCGAGACCGGCGACAGCATGCGCGGCGCCGTTGCCGCACTGGAGCGCCAAGGTGGCAACCTGCAATGCACACGAATCGATGCTGCCACCCTGGCGAAGCGGCTTCCGCTGTCGATGTCGATGCTGCGCGACACGCCGGATGCATTGATGCTCACCCTGCTCGGGCTGCGCACGCCATCGGTCAATCTCGCGCCGGCCCCGGCGCTGCGCCGCTTCCAGGTTCGGACCACCCAGCGTGCAATGTACGCCACCGCTGCTGCGATCGCCGCGACCGGCCTCACCTTCGCACTCGCCAATGTATGGCAGTACAGCCAACTGGTCGCTCAGACCAGCGAGCAGCGGATGGAAACCGCGCGCTGGCAGGAACGCTATGTCGCGGTCACCCTTCAGTTCCCTGAAGCGCCGGCGCCGCTGGAGACGCTGCAGCGCACGGTCGAGGCCGCGCGCCATATCGCCGGACAGACCCGAACGCCGGAGCGGGCCTTCGCAGTGGTCGCCACCGCGCTCGATGCCCAGGCCGATGTCGGGTTGAAAAAGATCACCTGGCGGCATGGGGAACCGCTGCAGGATACGGATACCCCGCGCTCGACCGCGCAGCGCGGCGCCCCTGGCCAGCGCAGCGCCGAGCGGGTCGAGAGCCTGGCGATTGAAGCCGAGATCAACACGGTTTCCGGCGATCTGCGCACCACGATCGCCAGCATCGAGGGCTTCGCCCAGCGCCTGCGCGACGACGCCCGGGTGCAGAGCGCGACCATCGTGCGCCTGCCGCTCAATCTGAGTCCGGGCTCCAGCCTGTCGGGCAACACCCAGGAGCGCACCGAGCAGAGCGCCGGCTCGGCATTCCGCATCATCGTCGTACTGCGGCGGGCGGTTGCATGAACCGCTGGCTCGCTTCGCCGTTCACCGGTCCTGCTTTGCTGCTTGTGATGGTATCGATCACGGTGGTCACGCTTGGCTGGTACAGCTTCCAGATTGCCGATCGTGGCCGCGCCGAAGCGGCCCGGCAGCAGCGCGCGCTGGATGAGGCGCGCGCGCGCTTCCAGCGTTCGGGCGACGAGCGCGACCTGCTCACCCGCTACGCACCTGAGTATCGCGCGCTGGCCGGCAGCGGCTTCATCGGCGCAGAGCAGCGGGTCAACTGGATCGACAGCCTGCGCGTGGCGAACGACGCCACCGGTCTGTTCGGCGTGCAGTACCAGATCGGTGCCCAGAGCCCCTACAACCTGCCCGAGCAGCCGCAGGCCGCGCTCACCCAATCGCCGATGAAGATCGACCTGCGGCTGGTTCATGAAGGCGACCTGATGCGCTTTCTGCGCGTGCTCGCGCGCCAGCAGGCCGGCGTGTTCACGATCAACGAGTGCGTCCTCGAGAGGATCACGCCTGCCGAGGCGGCGCCACGCCCGGTGCCCAACCTGCGCGCCGACTGCGAACTGGCCTGGATCACCGCAGCGCGCCCGGGCGGCGAATCACGATGAACTTCGAATGGGCGCCACGGCAACGGTGCCGACCGCCAGCACGTGCGCTGGTCATCGGTGCCCCGCTCGCCGTCATGATGGCGATCGGCTGCGCCAGCCCGGGTGCTCATGCCCAGGACGCGTTTGGCCGCCTGTTCCACTCCCCGGCGCAGCGGGCGCTGCTCGATGACGCCCGCAAGCGACCGCTCAAGCCGGAGCCAGTCGTCGAGGTAAAGGCCGAGACGCCTGCAGGGCCGCAATCGCTGTCGGTCGACGGGATCGTCCGCCGCAATGACGGACGCACCACGGTCTGGGTCAACAGGGTACCGACCGCAGCACCCTCCAGCCCGGCTGACCGGACCGGACCGGTCAGAGTGGACGCCGTGCGCGACGCCGCCGAGGGTGCCGACCTGCGAATGCCCGACAGCGGTCGGCGGGTGCGCATCAAGGTCGGCCAGGAGATCGATGTCGCCTCCGGGACGGTGAAGGAACGGTACCGGCTGCCACGCCCGGCACCCGAGGCGCCGGGCGTACCAGGCGCGGGTGGGGATACGGCTCAGAGCGAACCTCAGGGTGCCGCCCCGGGTACAGCGGCGCCTGCCGGATCCGCCGACACTGTTCGCACACCCCCGCGGGACGCCGCCATCGAGCGTGTCCTGCGCGAGCTCGGACGCCGGCTGGACGAGCCGGCCCGCGAGCTGACGAGAGACCCGACCAGAGACCCGGCCAGAGACACGACCAGTGACCCTGCCCGCAGCTCGCCGCAAACTCGGTCGGGTAGCGACCGGCCGGTGCGGGAGTAGTATCCATCAACAGTCGTCCGCGGCACCGCCTCGGCCGACGCGCTCAGGCCACAGCAGCAACGCCGCAATGACCGACCCGATCATGCCCAGGCTCGCTCGCCCCAAGAAAACCCTGAACCCCGGTGCGCCTGCCGTACCCGCGACGCATGCCCGACAGCGTGGCTTCGCGCTGCTCGCGGTGATGGTGTTCATCGGCCTGGTCGCCGCAGTGTTCGTGGTGCGCAGCCTCAACGCCGACACCCTGCGCACGCGCCAGGATCAGCGCACCACCGAGGCGCTGGCGCTGGCGAAGCAGGCGCTGCTCGCCTACGCAACCACGGACGACAACCGTCCGGGTTCGCTGCCCTGTCCCGACATCGATGGTGATGGACGCTCGCTGCCGGGTATCGAATATGTCGGACAGGGCTGCGCCTCGTACATTGGCCGTCTTCCCTGGGCGCTGCTGCGCATCCCGGAATTGCGCGATGGCAGCGGAGAGCAACTGTGGATCGCCATCTCGCCGAACTTCCGCGATGCCGGCGACATCACCGGCAATCCGGGGTTCATCAATCCGGATACCGCGCCCCAGCTGTCGATCATTCAGCTCCCGGGGGAAGCCCTGGTTGCCATCGTTTTTGCGCCGGGTCCCGTCCTGCCCGGGCAGACCCGCGCGGGCGCCAGCGCCACCATCCTGAGCAACTACCTGGACGGGGTGAACGCCACGCCGACCATTGCGTTTTCGGCGAGTCCGCCCGGTCCGGCGTTCAACGATCGCCTGCTGCCGGTAACCCGTTCGGACATCGTTGCCAGCGCAGAGCGGCGGGTCGCGCAAGAGGTAGCGCGGGCGTTGAACGATTACTTTGTCCGCTTCCTTTACCTGCCTGCGGCAGCCAGCTTCACCAATGCCGAGTGCGTGAGTCCGGGCACCACCGCGGGCTGCGTGCCAGAAGCAGGCGTGCTGGCCGGCCGGTTGCCGGCCAACGTACCGGCGCCCGGCACCTACTCACCGGCAACTTCCGGTAACCCGGATGCGTTGTTGCGTGGTGACGCTGCCGACGCCGCCTGGTTCCAGCATCAACGCTGGCGGGAGCAGGCCTTGTACATCGTTTCGCCAGAATGTGTCGGCCCCCCCGCCAACAACTGCGCCGGCGGCAGCCTGCTGGTCACCGGCGCCAGCGGCGCGCCAGTAGCCGGCGCCCGATTCGTGGTGATCATGGGCGGCGTGGTCGGCCCTGGCCAGCAACGAAACAGCAGCGCAGACAAGACACAGCTGGCGAACTATATCGATTCCACTGCGCTACGAAACGCCGCGAGCAGTCTGAACAGCGGCGTCATTCCGCCGAGCATTCCTGTCCCTGCCGGAACCGTGGCGACCGCGTCGCCGAGGTAATGATGCGATCTGTCGGATTACCTGTTGCTCGAGCGGGGCTGTATCCAACCCGCTGTCCGTCCGCCCCGCAGTCAGGGCGCGAGCGCGGCGTGTCCCTGGTCGAACTGGCGATCGGGCTGCTGATTCTGTCCCTGATCATAGGGGGCCTGCTGGTGCCGCTGGCGAGCCAGGTCGAGCAGAGCCGGGTCAGCCAGACCCAGCGGGAGCTGGAGGAGATCCGCGAGGCGCTGGTCGGTTTCGCGCTCGCCAACGGCCGCCTGCCCTGCCCGGCGTCGATCGCCTCCAACGGCGTCGAGAGCCCGCTGGGCGGGGGAGCATGTACCAACCCCTACAATGGTTTCGTTCCGGCAGTCACCCTGGGCCTGTCGCAGGTCGATGCGCAGGGCTATGCGGTCGACGCCTGGGGCCTGCTGCAGAATCGGGTTCGCTATGCAGTGAGCCCTGCCAGCGGCAACGCGTTCACCAGCGCAGGACAGATGCGTATGGTCGGAATGTCAGCGCTCGCCCCGGACCTTCAGGTATGCGCGACTGGCAGCGGCGCGACAGTCATCGCCTGCGGGGCCGGCGCCACGCTGGCGACCAATGCCGTGGCTGTCGTCTATTCCGTCGGGCCGAACGCGGCAACCGGGGGGACCTCGATGGACGAAGCGCAGAACGCGAACCCGAACAGCGCCAACAATGACCGGGTGTTCGTGTCGCGCGTGCGCAGCAACCCGGGAGCGGCCGGCGCGGAGTTCGACGATCTGGTGACCTGGCTGTCCCCCAATGTGCTCTATGCCAGGCTGGTCTCGGCGGGCCAGTTGCCCTGAGCTTCGCCGCGACGAGGTGGAGTGAACCTCAGCGCACCGGTCTTAGCGCGAACTGAACTGCGCCTTCCTGATTGCTGGTGAGCACCAGTTCGTAGGCCAACTGGGCGGCAAGCTGGGCGGTCTGGTAGAGCCCGACGCCAAGGCCGTTCTTCGACTCGACCGGTTCGGTGAGCAGCCGATCGGCGATGCGCGAGTCGATCGCGGCACCGGTGTCGGTGACCAACAGCTGTACTCCATCCAGGGCAGACAGCTCGATGCGCACTGCGACCCCCACATCCAGTTGCCGCTTTACCAACGCGTTCTGCAGCAGATTGTCGGCAGCGCTGTCGAACAGCTCCTGTGGCAGCAGTGCCGAGTCCAGATCGCCCTGGCTTGCCAGCTCGACACCGTCCTGCGCGACACGCCGGCCGAGGCTGCGCCACCACAGGCCGGCGTTGACGGCGGTCGCCTCGCGCGGCTCGGGCTGCGCCAATTTCTCCAGGGTGCGCTCCAGACGCTGCGCGATCTGCGGCAGTTGCCGGCGCATCAGCTGCTGCAATGCTATCGAGCGCTCGCCCTCGCTTGCCTCGACCGCCGCGCACAGCGACTGCAGTGACTGCAGAATATTTTTCACGTCATGGGTCAACCGGGCGCCGGTTTCGTGGATCGCATGCGCATAGGCATGCTTGCGCTCGCGTTGTTCGCGCCGCTTGGCATCATAGAAATCGCCAAGCAACTGCGCGAGCAGCGCGGCATGGAGGTTGAGGGCCGGTGTGGGCGCGACATGGGTGAACAGTTCCAGCGCGAGCCCGCGCGAGGACAGTTCCATGTGGTGGCGTGCCGGCGACCCAAGCGTGCCGGCGCTGTCGGCCGCAGTCCACTGGGCGCCGGCAACCCAGGGCAGGCGCACCAGTTCCGCGATCGCGCCCTGCAGAAACTTCTCCGGGTCGCGCTGGTGCTCGGCGAGCAGGGCGAGACTGCGCATCCAGTTCTCGAACGGCAGGCCGAGCGACAGCAGGTGCCAGGACAGCACCTGACTGAGGCCACCGAAACCGCCACGCGGGTTCCACAGCCATGACAGCGCGGCCAGCAGCGCGGCGATCGACAGCAGCGCCTGCGCGAGCGTGAGCAGATAATTACCCTCGGCGGACACGCTGTGCAGCACGACGCTCCCCAGCACCAGCACCAGCACCAGCAGCAGCAGCAGCACCGAGTAGATCAGGTCGACGACCACCGGTGCCGGGCGGGCCACCGGCCCAATCTGGATCAGCGCCACCGCCAGTGCGAGCAGCGGCAAGGCGAACTGCACCAGCGCCACCAGCAGGTACGGCAGCGGCGTGTCGGAGGCCAGCCGCGGCACCACCCAGAGCAGGAGTAATGCGAGCAGGAACAGCGATGCGATCAGCGTCGCCGCCCGATGCCCGGGTTCGCCGGCGCCAGGCACCCGCCCGGCGATCAACGCGAACAGGACACTGATCCAGATTGCAGCGAGCCACCAGTTGATCACGAGAGCAAACGCGGCGCCCACGGCGATCACCGCCGCGGCGGGCAGCGGATCGATGCGCTGCGGCGCCCGCCACAGCGGCTGCCAGATAAGAAACAGGCCGAAATGGCTGAGCCACATCGCACGCGCCCACCAGGCCTCGATATCCCAGGCAAGCGCCGCATGCAGCGACAGCAGGGTCAGCGCCAACACCCACTGCGGCTGCGCGGCCAGGGTGTCGTAGAGCACACTGCGGGTCTGCGTGCGGGTCTGCGTGGGGGTCTGCGTGGGTTTCTGCGAACGGAGCTCCATCACCGCCGCCGCGAGGACAAACTGGGGAACAGGCGGTACCCGGAACTGCTGCGATCATGGCCGGTCCGCGGTACCCTCGCGCCAGCAGGCGCTGGCAGAGCTCTGCGCAGCAATGCGCGCCCCTTCACACGAGCCTGGATCGATCCGAACATGACTGCCCCAGTGCCAGCGATGCAGGCGCCGAACAGCACCGCCGGCGGGCGCTGGCCGCTGCAACTGTTCACGATCGCAGGCTTCACGCTGCTGGAGGCCTGGCGATCCCGTCTGCCCTGGCTGCTCGCCGGCAGCCTCGCTCTGGCGCTCGCCGCCGGCCTGTTTGCCGCAGAACTGGCGATCACCGAAAGCGCGCGATTTCGCATTGCCCTCATCGCCAGCGGCGTGCGTTTTGCCTGGGTCTTCATCCTCGCAGTTTATGTCATCAGCAGTCTGACCCGCGAACTCAACGAACGCGGTTTCGAGTCGGCGTTGTCGCTCGAGGTGACCCGCACCACCTGGGTGCTGGGCAAGCTGGCCGGCTTCATCAGCCTGGCGGCGGTCGCTGTCGGCAGCGTCTGCGTGATGCTGCTGATTGCGCTACCGCCGCTCGCGGCACTTGCCTGGTCGGCCTCGCTGCTGTTCGAACTGGCGATCGTGATCGCCATGGCGCAGTTCTTCACCCTGAGCCTGGCGAGCGTGCCGGCGGCCGCGGTGCTGAGCGCGGCTCTTTACGTGCTGACGCGTTCGATCGACGCACTGGTGCTGATCGCCAGTGGGTCACCGCTGCTTGCCGCCGGGCCCTGGCGCGACCTGTCCCGGCTGGGCACCGAGGCGCTGTCCTGGGTGCTGCCCAGCCTAGACCGGTTCGCCCAGACCGGTTGGCTGGTGGATCAGTTGCCCGCACCCGGGATGCTTGGCCTGCAGTTCGTGCAGTGCCTGGTGTTCGTGTCGCTGCTCACCGCCGCCGCGCTGGTCGACTTCCATCGGCGGGACCTGTGACTGTGGTCTGGCTGGGCGGGTCAATCCCGGACCGCGCCCGGGACCGACCCAGGCCCTGGTCGGCAGTGCCGGCACCCCTGCGCCTCGCGCTGCTCGCTGCATTCGCCGGGCACTTGCTGGTGCACTCGCTGCAGCCGTCCCCCCTGGCCCGGGCGACCGATCTGCCAGCGCCACCGCCGCTGGCCATGATGCGGCTCGCGGCACTCGGCGACGCGCTGCCGCTCGCCCAGTTGTCCACCCTGTACCTTCAGGCGTTCGACAACCAGCCTGGCGTCAGCGTGCCATTCGCCGACCTCGACTATGGACGGCTGCGTGACTGGCTCTCGCTGCTGCTGGCACTCGACCCGATCGGCCAGTATCCGCTGCTGCTCGCCTCGCATGTGTATGCCCAAGTGCCGATCGAATCCAGACAGCGCTCGATGCTCGACTTCGTCCGGCAAAGCTTCGACGCCGACCCCGACCGGCGCTGGCGCTGGCTGGCTCATGCAGCGATCCTCGCGCGGCATCGTCTGCAGGACACCGACCTGGCGATGGCCTATGCGCGCGCGATCAGTGAGCAGGCGACGGGACCCTCGGTGCCGGGCTGGGCGCGGCAGATGTCGGTGCTGCTGCTGGCCGACCGCGGCGAGGTTGAAGCGGCGAAGGTACTGCTCGGCGGCCTGCTCGCCTCGGGCGCGATCAGCGACCCGCAGGAACTGCGCTTCCTGCTCGAGCGACTGGCGGGTTCTGAGCCCTTGCCCCAGCCAGCGAAGGATGGCAATAGCAGATGAAACCTCATAGCAGATGAAACCTCGGCAGTAGCGCCGAGAACTCGGCGGTCGGTAGCCAGTCGACGCGCCCGCCAGGCGAGAATCGCCTTGCCAGCACCTGTTTTCAGGCTGGCAAGCGTGACCAATGTCACACATGCTCGGTGAGCCTGTCTGCCAAGTTCGCGGTGCTGCCCGGCACGCGAATTGCGGGAGGGTGGTCATCGCGACAGCGCGCCTTCGGGCGAAGGAAACCAGGAAACCATGACACGAAGCCATCAACGCGGTTTCACCCTGATCGAGATTGCCATCGTGCTGGTGATCATCGGCCTGCTGCTCGGTGGGGTGCTCAAGGGCCAGGAACTGATCACCAGTGCCCGGGTGCGTAACCTGATCTCGGCCCAGGAAGGGGTGAAAGCGGCCTTCTTCGGTTTTCAGGATCGCTTTCGCGCCTATCCGGGTGACTACGGCCAGGCGGTGCAGAACATCGCCAACATGACTACCACCTGCACCGGCGGCAACGGCAATGGCAACGGCATCATCGATGCCACGCCTTCACTGGAGGCGATTCTGGCCTGGGAACACCTGTCGAAGTCCGGTTTCCTCACCGGCAGTTACTCCTGCAGCCCGGCCGAGTCGCTGACCACCACGCCGACCAACCCGTACAACGTGTTCCTGCAACTCGTCTTCGACAATGCCTATGCCGACCCCAGCGGAACGCCACCGAACCGTCATAACCTGAAATCCGGCGCCCAGATTCCGGTGGAGATCGTCGCTGAAGTCGATCGCAAGATCGACGATGGCAGACCATTTACCGGGTCGTTCCGCTTCTCGCCCTATGCCGGCAACAGTGGCAGTGCGCCGACCGTGGGCGGTACGGCAGCACCTTCCTGCGGCACTGACAGCACATCCAATCTCTGGAACACGACCAACGGGTCGACCCAGTGCGGCGGCTCGACGATCTTCTGAGGTTGGCGGCCAAAAGCGGTGACAGACCATGAGGGTCTGTCCCCTGGCGCGGTCACCTGGCGCGCGCCTTGGAATTGTGGGACAGACCCTCAAGGTCTGTCCCCTCGCCGGACCGGCTGCCCGGATCAGTTCCCCTGCAGCAGGCGCATCTCGGCCGCAGCCACCGCCACCGCGTCACCGCGCAGAACGATGATGTCACCGGCGCGCAGTTCGGTGTCGGCGCCAGGGTCGAGTTCGCGCACACCGTGCCTGCGTACAGCGCTGACTTCGGCCTGCAGGGCCTCCAGGTGCAGTTCACCCAGCCGCTGGCCGATCGCACGTGCCCCCGGCACCAGCGCCACCGAGTGCAGGAACACGTCATCGGCGCCATCCGTGGTCTGATCGCTCGCGCCGTGAAAGAACCCGCGGAGCATGCCGTAGCGCGCTTCACGCGCCGAGCGTATCCGGCGCAGCACCCGGTTCAGCGGCACACCGATCACCATCAGCGCATGCGAGGCGAGCATCAGACTGCCCTCCATGATCTCGGCCACCACCTCGGCAGCGCCGGCCGCCTTCAGCCGCTCGATATCTGCGTCGTCCCGGGTACGCACGATCACCGGCAGGTCCGGGCGCAACTCATGCGCGACATGCAGGATGGTCAGCGCCGAGTGCACATCCGCATAGCTGACCACCAGCGCGCGTGCCCGCGAAAGTCCCGCCGCCTGCAGCACCTCGCGTCTGGCCGCGTCACCGAACACCACCCGCTCACCCGCCGCTGCAGCCTCGCGCACCCGTGCCGGGTCCAGGTCGAGGGCGAAGAACGGCACCTTCTCCGCCTCCAGCAGGCGCGCCAGGTTCTGCCCGCTGCGACCGTAGCCGCAGATGATCACATGCCGGTCGGCAACCAACGTCTGCGAGGCGATCTGGGTCAGCTGCATCGCGCGGCTCATCCAGTCCGAGCCGCGCCAGCGGCGCACCAGGTGCTCACTGTGCTCGATGATGAAGGGCGCGGCGATCATCGACAGCACCATCGCCGCCAGCACCGGCTGCAGCAGGCTCGGCTCGATGATGCCGACGCCAAGCGCAAGGGTGAGCAGCACGAAGCCGAACTCGCCGGACGGGGCCAGGGCGAGTGCCACCCGAAGTGCCACGCTCGAATCGGTGCGCCACGCAGCCATCAGGCCAAGGAGCACCAGCGCCTTCACTGCGAGTATCGCCAGCAACAGCCCCAGCACCAGCACGAGGTGTTGCGCGATCCAGACCACATCGACCAGCATGCCGATGGTGACGAAGAACAGGCCGAGCAGGATGTCGCGAAACGGCTTGATGTCCTCCTCGACCTGGAACCGGTACTCCGTCTCCGAGATCAGGACCCCGGCAACGAACGCGCCCAGCGCCAGCGACAAGCCCATACTCTCGGTGAGATAGGCCAGCCCGAGCGTGATCAGCAGCACGTTGAGCACGAACAGTTCGGGGGACTTCTGGCGGGCGACCAGGTGGAACCAGCGCCGCATCAGCGGCTGTCCGACCTTGAGCAGCACGATCAGGGTTATCGTCACCTTGGCGAGCGCGATCCCGAGGTTGGCCGGCAGGTCACCGACTGGCGCTGCCAGCGCAGGAATCAGCACCAGCATAGGCACCACCGCAATGTCCTGGAACAGCAATACGCCGATGACCCGCCGCCCATGCTCGGAGTTCAGCTCGAGACGCTCGGACAGGGTCTTGGCCAGGATTGCAGTCGAGGACATGGCGAGCGCGCAGCCCAGCACCAGGCAGGCCTGCCAGGAAATCGGGCTGGCCGACATCGGGCTCAGGCCCACCGCGAAAGCCATCAGCGTGGCCGCAAGCACGGTAACCAGGACCTGCGCGCCGCCCAACCCGAGAACCAGGGTCCGCATTGCAACCAACCGCGGCAGACTGAACTCGAGCCCGATGGTGAACATCAGGAACACGATGCCGAACTCGGCCAGATGTTGTACGGCAGCGGTGTCTGGCACCAGCGCGAGCGCGTTCGGGCCGACCGCCACGCCCACCAGCAGGTAGCCCAGCAGCGGGGGCAGCTTGACCGAACGGCAGATCACGACCACAACGACAGCGGCGGCAAGCAGGGTCACAACGAATCGAAGAGTGCTGTCCATCGGCCTGCCAGTACCCGGGCCAGTGTGGTCGGATGGTACCATCGCCGGGTGATGACGCTGCCTGCCGCATCGCCCATTTCTGCATCGTCCGCTGCTGGACCCGTCGCCGCAGTGGGAGCCGTGTCGTCTGCGCACGGACGGGTCAAATCCGCAGCGCCAGCGCGGGCTTCACCCAGAGCGCTGGCGCTGGCACGGCAGGTGATCGAGATCGAAGCCGCAGCGGTGTCCGCGCTGGCCGGACGACTGGATGACCGCTTCCTGCTGGCACTCGACATCGTGCTGGCCTGCCGCGGACGGGTGGTGGTGAGCGGTATCGGCAAGTCGGGCCATATCGCGCGCAAGATCGCCTCGACCATGGCGAGCACCGGCACCCCGGCCTTTTTCGTGCATCCGGCCGAAGCGATGCATGGCGATCTGGGCATGATCACCCGGGACGACGTACTGATCGCCCTGTCCTATTCGGGCGAGACCGAGGAGCTGCTGCGCATCGTGCCGACCATCAAGCGCCAGGGGGCGCGGCTGATCGTGATCACCGGCGCCCCGGATTCGGCGCTTGCGCGCGAGGCCGATGCGCTGCTGGACGCGAGCGTTGCGGTGGAGGCCTGTCCGCTCGGTCTGGCACCGACTGCCAGCACCACCGCTGCCCTGGCCTTTGGCGACGCGCTGGCCGTGGCCCTGCTGGACGCGCGGGGGTTCGGCCCGGAGGACTTTGCCCGGTCCCATCCGGGCGGCAAGCTAGGCCTGCGCCTGCTCACCCATGTCGCCGATGTGATGCGCACCGGTGACGCGTTACCTCTGGTGGCGCCCACCGCCGTGCTGTCCGAAGTGATCGTCGAGATCAGCCGGAAGGGTATGGGTCTCGCGCTGGTGGTCGATGCCGAACTGCGGTTGCTCGGCGTTTTCACCGACGGCGACTTGCGCCGGCTGATCGACCGCGTCGCCGATCTGCGCTCGGTACGGATCGACGGCGTGATGAACAGGACACCACGCAGCATCGGGGCGCAGGCGCTGGCAGTCGAGGCCGTCGAAATGATGGAACGTCACCGGGTCAGCCAGTTGCCGGTGTTCGACAGCGAGCAGCGGGTGGTCGGTGCGCTGAACATGCATGACCTGTTCGCGGCTGGGGTTGTGTGAGCGCGATCCCGCTCGCGAGGGTGGGCGCGATCCCGCTCGCGGGGGTGGGCGCGATCCCGCTCGCGGGGGTGGGCGCGATCCCGCTCGCGGGGGGAAGCGCGATCCCGCTCGCGCTGCGCTGGCGGGATGAAGGCGCGATCCCGCTCGCGCAGCGCTGGCGCTCGATCCGTCTTGCCGTGTTCGATGTCGATGGCGTTTTGACCGATGGCCGATTGACGCTTGCGGCCTCGGGCAAGACATCTGCGGTCGAGAGCAAGACTTTCCATGTGCTGGACGGTCACGGCATCAAGCAGATTGCGCGCGCTGGCATCGAGGTTGCATGGATTTCCGGGAGGGATTCGCCGGTGGTCACCGCCCGCGCGCGCGAACTCGGCGTCACCCGGCTGTTTCAGGGTGTAAGCGACAAGCTGCCAGTGCTGGAGGCAATCCTGGCCGGAATGCCCCGAACCTCGGTACCTGTCCCGGGCAGCGCAGACGGTGTACCGCACGCGACCGCAGCGCGGTTCGATTCGGTGCTCTGCATGGGCGATGACCTGGCCGACCTGCCGCTGATGCGACGCTGTGCGATCGCCATCACCGTTCCGCACGCGCCGGCAGCTGTGAAGCTGGAAGCAGATACGGTGACCAGCGCCAACGGGGGCGCGGGCGCGGTGCGCGAGGTTTGCGACCGCCTGCTGCATGCGATGGGTCGCCACGACCTGCTCGATCAAGCTGAACGTGCATGCTGAGCGACCGGCTCGCGCTTGGCTTTCCTGTGTTCGTCGTGGCCCTCCTGGCGGCGCTTACCCTCTGGCTGGACCAGATCGTGCGCACCGCGCCCAGCAGCCCGACCGACGGTCGAAACGATCCGGACTTCATCGTGGACAATTTTGTCGCCAACCAGACCGGCCTGGACGGATTGCTCAAGCACACGCTGCGCGCCAGACGGATGACCCACTTCGTCTTCGACGACAGCACCCATCTGGACCAGCCCCGCCTGACCCACTTCTCCGAGAAACGGCTGGACTTGCGTGCCGAGTCCGATAGCGCCCGCCTGTCCAGCGATGGCCAGGAGGTACTCATGTCCGGCAATGTCCGGCTCACTCGGGCCGCAAGCGGCAACCAGAGCGAACTCACCCTGCTCACCAGCAGCCTGCTCGTCATTCCGGACAAGGGCCTTGCCCGGACTGACCAGCCGGTGGTCATCCGAAACGCAACCTCCAATACCGAGGCGGTTGGCCTAGAATTCGACTATGGGCGGCAGCATCTGACGCTGCTGCACGACGTCCGTACGAGTTTGAAACCGAGTCCGCAGTAGACCCGTTGTCCGGGTTCGCCGTCCGACTACGCCAACCTCGACCTGCCTCACCCTCACCCTCACCCTCACCCCGCCATGCTGCCTTCGCCCCTGCTGCAGTTTTTCCATCCCCCGGACTCAAAGCGCCCGCGGTCGTTTCGGGCAGGCGTCGCTGGCGCCAGCCGCGGTCTGATGGCAGCGGCATCCGGACTCGCACCGTTGTTGTTGCTCGCGCTCGCGCTTGCCGCTCCGCAGGCCGCCGCCGAGAAGGCGGATCGGACCAAGCCGATAAACATCGAGGCCGACCGGGGCGAGGTGGACGACCTGAAGCAGGAGAGCGTATTCACCGGCAATGTGCAGATCACCCAGGGCACGCTGATCATCCGCGGCGACCGGGTCGTGGTGCGCCAGGACAAGCAGGGCTTCAGCTTCGGCATATCGTTCGGTTCAGCCAAGGCGCAGGCGTATTTCCGGCAGAAGCGCGAAGGCGTGGACGAGTTCGTCGAGGGCTGGGCGGACCGGCTGGAGTACGACGGGCGAAAAGAGACCGTGCAGTTCTTCACCCGGGCGCGCCTGGTGCGCGGAAACGATGAAGTGCGCGGCGATTTCATGATCTACGAGATGAACTCCGAGGTGTTCCGGGCGGTTGGCGGTGGCAAGACAGCAGCCACCGGCAACAACCCTCAGGGCCGGGTGCGTGCCGTGCTGCAGCCGCGTGCGCGTGAGGACGCCGAGACCGGTGGATCGCCCACGACCGACAAGCCCAAGCCGTCCGCGCCGGGGGCAACACTCAAGCCGTCGACCGGGATCGCGAACCCCCGCGATTGATTACGCATGCCGATGGTGGCCCTGACGCCCGCTCATCCGCCCCGGCGCCAGTCGCCGGCCGGCCCGACCGGGTGAGCGCGCTGCGGGTCGAGCGGCTACGCAAGCGCTACAAGTCGCGGGTGGTGGTAAAGGATGTGTCGCTGGAAGTCGGCAGTGGCGAAGTGATCGGGCTGCTCGGTCCGAACGGTGCCGGCAAGACCACCTGCTTTTACATGATCGTCGGTCTGGTGGCAGTGGATGCCGGTGACATCTGGATCGACGGGGAGCGTCTGACCCGTCTGCCGATCCACCGGCGGGCCCGCCTCGGCCTTTCCTATCTGCCACAGGAGGCCTCGATCTTCAGGCGCCTGTCGGTGGCAGACAATGTGCGCGCAGTCCTGCAGTTGCGAGACCTGTCGCCAGCAGACGTCGAGACCCGGCTTGCCGAACTGCTCGAGGAACTGCATATCGCCCATCTGGCGGCGAGTCCGGCAGTCAGCCTGTCCGGCGGCGAGCGGCGCCGCTGTGAAATCGCCCGTGCGCTGGCCACCGAACCGCGATTCATCCTGCTGGACGAGCCGTTCGCCGGCGTCGACCCGATCGCGGTGATCGATATCCAGAACATCATCGGCCTGCTGCGCAGGAAAGATATCGGCGTGCTGATCACCGACCACAACGTGCGCGAGACGCTGGGTATCTGTGACCGGGCCTACATCATCAGCGACGGCACTGTGCTTGCCTCAGGTAAGCCAGAGGAAATCGTCTATAATGAGGATGTTCGCAAGGTCTACCTTGGGGAGCATTTCCGACTGTAGTCCGACCCGCGGTGGCGGCCGCACCAAGCGCACCCATGCCCCCGAGACCCCTCCGATCCTCTGCCCTACCCGACTCCGCTGACGCCCGCCCGCCTGCAGCACGGCCGCGATGAAGAACACGCTTCAATTACGGCTGTCCCAGCATCTGACGCTGACCCCGCAGCTTCAGCAGTCGATCCGGCTGCTGCAGCTGTCGACGCTGGAGCTGAATCAGGAACTCGAGCGCTTTCTGCAGGACAATCCGCTGCTCGAACGTGAGGATGACGGTGACGGGGACACGGCTGGCGAGCCGCCGACCGCCGGCATGCAGGCTAACGACCAGCCCGCCGCGGCGCTGGCCGAAACCGACGTCGATACGCGCGCGAGCGACGAACGGCCGACCGATCAGGCGCCGGAGAGCACCGAGAACTTCGACTTCGACAGCCTCGCCGATTCGAACTGGTCGTCCGACGAAGGCAGCTACGGCACGCGCGAGAATGACGATGACAGCGACTACTCGCAGCAGGTCGCCAGTTCACCCACCCTGCGCGAGCACCTGCTGGGGCAACTGGCGCTGACGCCCCTGCCCGAGCGTGACAAGGTGATCATCGAACTGCTTATCGAGGCGCTGGACGAGGGCGGCTATCTGGCCCAGGATCTCGCCGAGATCGCGTCTATCCTGCCGGAAGAGGCGAACGTCGAGATGGAAGAACTGGAGATCGCACTCAAGCACCTCCAGCACTTCGATCCGACCGGCGTCGGTGCCCGCACCCTGGGCGAATGCCTGGGCCTTCAACTGCTGGCGACGCCGCCCTCGACGCCATGCAGGACGGAAGCGCTGATCGTGGTGCGCGACCACCTTGACGCCCTCGCCGCGCGCGACTTCGTGCGCCTGAAACGCGCGCTTCGCTGCGACGATGAGCGCCTGCGCAACGTACAGGCGATGATCGGCAAACTGAACCCGAGACCGGGCGCGCCGTACGCGACCGTCGATACCCGCTATGTCGTTCCGGATGTGGTGGTGAAGAAGACCAAGGGCCTCTGGCTGTCTTCGCTCAACCCGGACGCCATGCCCAGGCTGCGCATCAACAGGATGTATGCCGACATCCTGCGCCGAAACCGGGACGCTTCGCACACCCAGCTGACCAGCCAGCTGCAGGAAGCGAAATGGCTGATCAAGAACGTTCAGCAGCGGTTCGAGACGATCCAGCGAGTCTCGCAGGCAATCGTGGACCGGCAGCGCCAGTTCTTCGAGCATGGCGAGGTGGCGATGCGTCCCCTGGTGTTGCGCGAGATCGCCGAGGTGCTCGACCTGCACGAGTCGACTGTTTCAAGGGTCACCACCCAGAAGTTCATGCTGACCCCGCGCGGCATCTTCGAGCTCAAGTACTTCTTCGGCAGCCATGTCTCCACCGAAAGTGGTGGCTCCTGTTCTGCCACCGCCATCAGGGCGCTGATCAGGCAGCTGGTCGGCGCGGAAGACACCCGCAAGCCGCTCTCCGACAGTCAGATCGCCGACATCCTCGGCCAACAGGGCATCGTCGTCGCGAGGCGTACGATCGCGAAGTACCGCGAATCGCTGCATATCCTGCCGGTCAACCTGCGAAAAACGATCTAGATCCAACCACAGCAGACCGGCACCACGGTAGACCATAGGGGGGACGCATGAATATCCATGTTACCGGGCACCATGTGGAAGTTACCGATGCAATTCGAGACTATGTACACAGTAAACTGGAGCGGATCACGCGACACTTCGATCATGTGATCGACGTGAACGTGATCCTTTCGGTGAACAAACTGCAGCAAAAGGTGGAAGCCAACGTGCATGTGCGCGGCAGGGATATCTTTGCCGAGAGCGACGACCAGAACATGTATGCAGCGATCGACGCCCTGATCGACAAGCTGGATCGTTCGGTGATCAAGCACAAGGAAAAGCTGCAGGTCCGGCGCGGCAATGGGCCCGAGCCAGCCGCAGAAGACGACTGAACGACGGAGTCAACCCGGTTTCGGGCGACCGCGGTCGGCCGGAATCCCCAGCGCTTCGCCCATCCACCCGACACATTTCCTGGTGACGCATGGCAACGGAAAACAACTTGATCGCAACCTTGCTGCCCGCGTCCAACGTGCTGGTCGATGCAGACCTGAGCAGCAAGAAACGCGTCTTTGAGCAGGTCGGGCTGCTGGTCGAGAACCAGAACAGCATCGCCCGCAGCACGGTGTTCGACAGCCTGTTCGCCCGCGAACGGCTCGGGTCCACTGGACTTGGCCAGGGGGTCGCGATACCGCATGGCCGGATCAAGGGCCTGCGCGAGGCGATCGCCGTGTTCGTGCGTACCCGCGCCCCGATTCCCTTCGACGCCCCGGATGGCCTGCCGGTGTCGCTGATCTTCGCGCTGCTGGTGCCAGAGCGCGCCACAGACCTCCATCTCGATATCCTCGCCCAACTCGCCCAGCTGTTCAGCGACCGTGCCATCCGCGACCAGCTGACAAGCCTGGACTCCGCTGCCGCGGTTCATCAACTATTCGTCGAGTGGTCGCCCAATGCCACGGGTCAGCGCAGCGCAACTGTTTGAGGAAACGCGCGACAAGCTGAAGCTCGCGTGGAGCGCGGGCCGGGCTGCGCCGGGCAGCGCTCTGGACAGCGAGCGGATAAACGGCTCTGCGCAGGGTCTGATCGGGCACCTCAACGTGATCCATCCAAACTGGATCCAGGTGTTGTCGACCACCGAGGTCCGCTACCTGGCGAGCCTGGACGAAACGACGCGCAAGCACGTGGTCGATCTGCTTTGTGCAAGTGATCTCGCCTGCGTCGTGGTTTCAGACGGCGAGCCGGTGCCCGGATGCATCGCAGCCCTGGCCGAAGCCCAGCCGGTACCGGTGTTGTCCACGCCCCTTTCGAGCATCCAGGTAATGTGGATACTGCGCCCCTATCTCGCGCGGGCGCTGGCCGAGTTCACCGAGCTGCACGGCGTGCTGCTCGATGTTCTGGACGTGGGCGTGATGATCACCGGGCACAGCGGTGTAGGCAAGAGCGAGCTTGCACTGGAGCTGATCAGCCGCGGTCATGGCCTGATCGCGGACGACGTGGTCGAGGTGTTCCGGATCGCGCCCAACATCGTGGAAGGCCGTTGCCCGCCGCTGCTCAAGGACTTCCTCGAGGTGCGCGGGCTGGGCATGCTCAACATCCGCACGATCTTCGGCGAGACCGCAATACGGATCAAGAAGAACCTCAAGCTGATCGTCGAACTGCAGCGCGCCAGCGCAGAACAGATGACCGGGCTGGATCGCCTGCCGCTTCGGCCGGAAAAGGCGAGCGTACTCGGTGTGCCGGTGCGCAAGGTGATCCTGCCGGTGGCTGCCGGGCGTAACCTGGCGGTGCTGACCGAGGCCGCGGTGCGCAACTTCGTACTCGAGCTGCGCGGTATCGACAGCACCCTGGAGTTCACCCGCCGCCAGGAAGCCTACATGTCGGGCTCGGAGTCCCCGGAGTGAGCCCGCATCCGGGCCGAGTCGGACACCGATGCAGATAGCGCTGATCACCGGCCTGTCCGGCTCGGGCAAAAGTGTCGCACTGCATGTGCTGGAGGATCATGGCCTCTACTGCGTGGACAATCTGCCGGCGAGCGTGCTCGCGCCGCTGATCGCCGACCTGCGCGCGAACGGCCAGCAGCGGGTCGCGGTAGGAATCGATGTACGCAGCGGCAACACGCTGGAATCGCTGCCGGCGGAGATCGCCAAGCTGCGCGCAGAGGGCCATGACGTTCGCACCCTCTATCTCGAGGCCAACGACGAGACGCTGGTCACGCGCTTCTCCGAGACCCGGCGCCGGCACCCGTTGTCCGACGGATCGCACACCCTGGAAGAGTGCATCATGCGCGAGCGCGAGATGCTCGAAGCCGTCGGCGAACTCGGCCACAGGATCGACACCTCGCGCCTGTCTGCCAACTCGCTTCGCCAGCGGGTGCTCGATGTCATCGGCCTGGATCGCTCACAGCTCACCTTGCTGTTCGAGTCGTTCGCGTTCAAGCACGGGCTGCCCCGGGACGCAGATCTGGTGTTCGATGTGCGCTGCCTGCCCAATCCTCATTACGACCCCCGCCTGCGTCCGCTGACCGGCCGCGATCCGGACGTAATCACCTTCCTGGAGGCTGAACCCGAGGTCATGCGAATGCGCACGCATATCCTGCAGTTCGTCGGCGACTGGCTGCCCTCGTACGTGCGCGACAATCGCAGCTATCTCACGGTCGCGGTCGGCTGCACCGGCGGCCGCCACCGCTCCGTGTACCTGGTCGAGCAGCTGGCTCAAGCGTTCCGCCACAGCTTCAGGGTGCTCACGCGGCATCGTGACCTGTCGGGTGAGACTCGGTGATCCGGGTCGATTTCGCTGCAGCAGTCGCGCCTGCGGTGCCTGGCTGGCGATGCGCCTCGGTCACGGCGATCTGCACGCTGGTGCTCGCCGCCTGCAGTGCGGTGCCCGCCTCCGGCCAGCCCGCCCCGACCACGCAGCCCGCGCAGCTCACACCGCCCACGCAGCTCACACCGCTCACACCGCCCACACCGACCACGCCGACCACGCCGACCACGCAACTCGCACCGCCGACACAGCTCGCCCCGCTCACCCCGCCCACGCAGCTCACCCCGGCAGTACCGGGTGTAGCGCCGCCCAAGGCGCCGGTAGCCGCCGCCGCAATGGGCGCGGCGTGGGTGAGGCTGTCCGCGCCGGGTGGGGACGAACTCTGGTACGACCGCGAGCAGCTGGTCTTCTCGGCGAACGACATCACATTCTGGCGCCGGGTCAACTTCGTCACGCCGCAACAGTTCATGGGTTCTCAGATACGCAGCGCCATGTACCGGGAACAGATCAACTGCGATGAGCACACTCTGCGAGTGCACGCACAGGTATTCATCTCCGTCGAGGGGGCGATGGTCGATCGGGTGAACCACAGTACGCCCGAGGCCCTCGCGATCGTTCCCGATACCCTCGGCGCTACCCTCTCGCGGGCGCTTTGTCCAATGATCGCGCAGCGCAGGATGAGCGAGGAACGCATCCGAATCGCCCAGGACAGACTGGACAACCGTCGTCGGGATCTCGACCGGCTGCGCGGCGAGGTAGAAGAGCTGGAGTTGTCACTCGGGCGACTGCGCGCCGAGTCGCGTGACCCGGGTCGTGACGTAGTGCGCGACGCGGTGCGCGATGGCGTGCGCGACACCCCACGCGATGTGCAACGGCAGCCAGGCAAACAGGGTCTCTGATGGAAATGCCGATCTTTCCCCTCGGTACGGTGCTGTTCCCGGGGGGCGTACTGCCACTCAAGATCTTCGAGCAGCGCTACCTGGACATGACCAAGGCGTGCCTGCGCGACGAGAGCCCGTTCGGTGTGTGCCTGATCCGGGAAGGCAGCGAGGTGGGGGCGCCCGCCGCGCCCTCCGAGATCGGGTGCGTCGCCCGGGTGCGCGAGTGGGATATGCCCCAGCTGGGGATTTTCCTGCTGCTCACCGAAGGGACAGAACGCTTCCGGTTGGGCGCGCGCCGGACCGACCGCTCCGGCCTGTTGATCGGCGAGGTCGAACTGCTGCCGCCTGCAGCGTCAGCGCCGCCACCGCCAGAATTCGATCGGTGCGTGGCCATGCTCAGGGTGATCGTTGAAAAGATCGGCGAGGACAAACTGCCATCGCCAGCACGCTACGATGATGCGGGCTGGGTGGCCTACCGGCTGGCCGAGTTCTTGCCGCTCGAGTCGGCGGCCCGGCAGCGGCTGCTCGAAATGGACAGCGACGACCTGCTGATGGGCGTGGTGGCAAAACTGCTACGGCAGCAGGGTCTGGCGATCTGAAGTCGGGGGGCTCTCAGGGTCGCCTTGCGCGCCAGTGCTTGAAGCTGGCGTCGGCTCCAGGTCAGCGCCAGGATGATCAAGCCCAGTGCGGTCACCGAGCCCCTGGTGCAGCGCGACGCGCGCGACCAGATAGGCTGAGACCGGCGCGGTGACGAACAGGAATGCGGCAATCAGAAACTCGTGCAGACTGAGTTCGCCCTGTTCCATCGAACTGGCGACCGCAGCGGCGATCAGGATGCAGCCGACGCCAAGCGTGGTCGCCTTGGTCGGCGCGTGCATGCGCTGAAACACATCACGCAGGCGCAGCAGTCCGATCGACCCGACCAGCGTGAACAGGCCGCCAGCCACCAGCATGGCGGCGACCAGTGCCTCGGCCGCTGCGGCCACCTCCGGCCCGTTCATTCGCAGCCCTCCGGCGCAGAACATGGGAGACTCATTCGATGATGTCTCCGCGCAGTGCGAACTTCGCCAGAGCGACGGTACCGACGAATCCGAACATGGCGATCAGCAGCGCAGCTTCAAAATGCACCTGGTCAGACTGGGCAATCCCGAACACGACGATCAGCGCGATCGCGTTCACGTAGAGGGTGTCGAGCGCCAGGATGCGATCCGACAGGGTCGGCCCGCGCAGCAGCCGCACCAGCACCAGGAGCATCGAGACCACGATGCAGCTGCCGCAGATCAGGAGCGCGCTGTCGAGCATCCGAAAATCTCCGCGAGGGGTTTTTCATATCGGGTCTTGATCGCCGTCACGATCTGCTGTGGATCAGGGGCGTGCAGACTGTGTATGGTGAGGGTTCGCAGGTCGGGGCTAAGGTCGACCGACAGTGTACCGGGGGTCATGGTGACGATTCCGGCCAGGATTGCAGCCGCGTGGGGATCGTCCAGTTCGCAAGGTACATGGACGAAGCGCGAGCGCACACGTGCTGCAGGCCCGAGAATCAGCAGCGCGACCTCGAAGTTCGACTTCACCACGTCGTACAACACCACGCCGATCAAGCGCAGCGCAGTGCCTGGCGCACGCAAGCGTGGCCGCTGTTCGAGCAGGCGCTCGTAGATCAGCGGCAAACCCACTGCCAGCAGCGCTGCGAGCACAAGGTGCGCCGGATCGAGCGTATTGTTGAGGATCAGCCAGAACAGCGCGATCGCGGCTGACATCAGGGGCGCAGGCAGCAGGCGTCTCACAGCGCAGTCCGGTACGCAGAATGCTGCGCCGAGGTTGTTCCCGCTGGCGGTTGGCCGGCACGCAGCCGGTCGCCGTCGACATTGATCTCCTCGTTCCCATCGCTCTGCACCGGGCGTATCACGGCATCCACGTAGTTGGCCGGAGACATCAGCTGCATGCCGGTCGCGTCCAGATAACTCTGCACCGGACGCGCCCCGGCAGTAAGCGCGATCAGGGCTACGACCAGTAGCCAGACCGGCCCGAAACTGGCTGCCGGGACCGTGGCCAGCGGGACCATCGCCGTCGCCGGCACGCCATCGACGCTGGCACTGGCACCGGCACCGGCACCGGCACCGGCACCGGCACGCCAGAACAGCATGCTGCCGGCGCGCGCCAGCGCAATCACCGTCAGCAGGCTGCTGACCAGGATCGCGACCCAGGCGCTGTACGCCCATGGGCTGTCCTGCACGCCCTGCAGGATCCCGATCTTGGCGATGAAGCCACTGACCGGCGGCAGACCTGAGGCTGCAACCGCGGCGAACAGGAATACCACACCAAGCCGGACCGGCGCGGCAAGCGCCGGTCCGGGCAGCAGGTCCGAGCCCAGGGCGCCGCGCTCGCGCGCGATCTCCCCGGCGAGCAGGAAGAGTAACGCCACTACAAGCGTCGAGTGCACCAGGTAGAACAGTGCGGCGGCGATGCCGCCTTGCGAGAACGTGCCGACCCCGACAAGCATCGAGCCGGCCGAGGCTATGACCAGATAGGTCACCAGCATGCCGAAGCTGCGACTGGCAATGACACCCACAGCAGCGAAGGCCAGGGTGGCGATACCGGCTGGAAGCAACCACGCCGCCGCCAGATCGGCGCCCGCGCCCGCGTCGCTGCCGAATATCAGCGTGCATACCCGGAGAATCGAGTACAACCCGACCTTGGTCATCACCGCAAACAGGCAGGCCACTGGCGGCGAAGCGCTGCGATACCCCTCCTGCAGCCAGAAGCAAAGCGGCAGCACCGCAGCCTTGATCGCGAACACCACCAGCAACAGCATGCCGGCGCTTCGGATCAGAGTGGCGTCTTCGATCGGCGCGGCAGCGACCTGCAGCGACAGGTCCGCCATGTTCAGGGTGCCGGTCACCCCGTAGAGCAGACCCGCTGCGAACAGGAACAGCGTGGACGCCACCAGGTTGTAGACGATGTAGTGCAGCGTCGCCCGCTGACGGGCAACGCCCCCGCCGTGCAGCATCAGTCCGTAGGATGCAATCAGCAGCAGTTCGAAGAACACGAACAGGTTGAAAAGATCGCCGGTCAGGAACGCCCCGTTCAGCCCCATCAGCTGCAGTTGCAGCAACGCATGGAAGTGACGCCCGCGAGTGTCCCATCCGCGCAGCGCGTACCAGCAGGTGGCGACCGAAAGCAGTGAGGTGAGTGCAACCATCAGCGCGGACAGCCGGTCCAGTACCAGCACGATGCCGTAGGGTGCCTGCCAGTTGCCGAGCACATAGACGGCAGGCTCGTTCGACACCGCCCATACCAGAAGCCAGATCGACGCCAGCACCAATGCCATGCAGTTTGCAAGCGATACAGCGCGGCAGGCAGAGGGTCGGCGCTGGTCGCCGAGGGCGACGATCAGTGCCGCAGCGAACATCGGCAACAGCACCGGCGCGATGACCAGGTGGCCGACCATGGGGGTCACTGCCGCTCTGCCGATTCGGGTGAAAGCGGCGCATCCGGCACCACAGGAAGCGGCTCGGTGCAATCGACATGATCCGATCCGGAGTCGAAACGCAGCCGTACCGAAAGCGCGACCACCAGCGCGGTCATGCCGAAGCTGATCACGATCGCGGTCAACACCAGCGCCTGCGGCAGCGGGTCGGCATAGCGCTCGGCGCCGTCGCTTATCAGCGGTGGCGCGCTGATCGCAAGCCTGCCCATGGCGAAGAGGAACAGATTCACTGAATACGACATCAGTGTGAGCCCGAGGATCATTGGGAAGGTATGGGCCCGCAGCAGCAGATAGACGCCCGCCGCGGTCAGCGCTCCGATGCCGCTGGCAACGAGCAGTTCCATCAGCCGGTTGTCCCGCTGGTGCGCGCAGCAGCCGCGGGGTTCGCATGAGGCGCTGGGTTGCCGATACGCCCGAGCGATCCGAGCATCAGCATCGTGCTGCCCACAACGGTCAGGAATACGCCCAGGTCGAAGAACATGGCAGAGGCGAGCGGCAACTTGCCCAGCAGTGGCAGGTGGAAATAGGCGTAGGCGCTGGTGAGGAAAGGGTAACCGATCGCCATCGCGCCAAGGCCGGTGAGCCCGGCAATGAACATACCCGTAGCGACCCAAAGACCAAACCTGTCATCGTCGGGTGTATCGCCGCCCGGCGCGCCGCCGCGATTCTCGCGCGGTTGGGTGCGCGGTTGGGTGAGCAGTTTCGTAATCACCCAGTGCTGGCCGAAGGCCATGTACTGCACGAGAAGCGCGATCGCGGTGACCAGCCCGGCCACGAAGCCGCCGCCGGGTTCATTGTGCCCGCGCAGGAACAGATAGACCGCGATTCCCAGCATGGATGGCAGCATGAAGCTTGCCAGGAGGCGCAGCATCAGGGGGTGAGGATCCAGCGAGATCGCCGTCTGCTGCCGCGGCAGCCGCGGTGCGACGAACCCGGAAAGCAGCGCCTGGATCACCAGCCCGGCGACGGCGAGGACCAGGATCTCGCCAAGCGTGTCGTATGCACGAAAGTCGACGAGGATCACGTTGACAGTGTTCGCACCACCACCCTTGGGCACGGCGTAGTCCAGGAAATAGGTCGAGATGCTCGCGAGCGGCCGGGTCAGCGCCGCGAAAGCGAGCAGCGTGACCCCGGCACCGGCCGCCAGGGCGAGCGCCGCATCGCGGCCGACACGCAGGCGCGACGTCTCGGCCGGTGTGGTCTTGGGCAGGTAGTGCAGACCAAGCATCAGCAGAAGCACAGTGACCACCTCGACCGAAAACTGAGTAAGTGCAAGATCAGGGGCGGAGAACAGGACGAAGGTGAGGCTCACCATGAGGCCGACTGCGCCCAAAGCGATCAGGGCAAACAGCCGCTGTCGATGCAACACGACAGTTGCCACGATCGTCGCCATCGCGACGATCCAGAGCAGGACCGCAGCCGCACTGGTGGGGAGGAACTGCTCATCGCCCAGGCTGTACTGACCATCGGAGAACGGCCACCAGCCGGCGACAAGGGTCAGTGCCATCAGCACTGCAAGATAGCGCTGCAGGGATCCGTTCTGCAGCAATCGCATCAACAACCGGGCCGCGGCGAATACCCAACCAAGCGCAGTGTCGAACAACACCTTGGCATCCACCCCGGTTTCACGATGGCGATGCAGGTCGTATCCGCGCTGAAGAAAGAAGTAGATCGCCGTTCCGCCCAGCAGGGCGATCGCGCTGAGCGCAAGCGGCAGGTTGAAGCCGTGCCAGAGCTTGATGCTGTACTCGGGCACGTTACCCAAGAGCACTCCGGAGACAGCCGCGTGGAGCAGCGGCCCGACGATCAGATTCGGCATCACGCCCACCAGCACGCACAGCAGCACCAAAAGCTCGACTGGAACGCGCATCCAGCGCGGGGGTTCATGCGGCGTCCTGGCGAGACCGACCGGCGCACCGTTGAAGAACACGTCATGGACCAGCCGCAGGGAATAGGCGACAGCGAACGCGCCGGCGAGCGTGGCCAGCGCCGGTACGGTCCAGTCGAAAAGGGTGCCGGTATTCAGAGCGGCGGTCTTGGTAAGCAACATCTCCTTGGACAGGAAGCCATTCAGCAACGGCACCCCAGCCATGGCTGCTGCCGCGACCGCCACCAGTGTGGCGGTCACCGGCATGAAGCGGGCGAGGCCGTTCAACTGCCGCAGGTCGCGTGAGCCAGTTTCGTGATCGATTATTCCAGCCGCCATGAACAGCGATGCCTTGAACGTGGCGTGATTGATGATGTGGAAGACACCGGCGACCACCGCCAGCGGCGTATCCAGGCCGAATAGCAATGTGATCAAACCTAGATGGCTGATCGTAGAGTAGGCCAGCAGCCCCTTCAGGTCCTGCTGGAATAGCGCCACCCAGGCGGCGAAGGTGAGCGTAAGCAACCCGACGCCGCTCACCGTGAAGAACCACAGGTCGTTGTCGCCGAGCAGGGGATACAGGCGGGCAAGCAGGAACACCCCGGCCTTCACCATGGTCGCCGAATGCAGGTAGGCCGATACCGGTGTGGGCGCGGCCATCGCGTGCGGCAGCCAGAAGTGGAACGGGAACTGCGCGCTCTTGGTGAACGCTCCCAGCAGCACCAGGCCGAGCACCAGCGGGAATAGCGCATGCCCCTGCAGTGTCTCGCGCTGCCCGAGCACCACGGACAGCTCGTAGCTGCCGGTGATATGGCCGATCAGCAATACCCCGGCAAGCAGCGCAAGCCCGCCAGCGCCGGTCACCGCGAGCGCCATGCGCGCCCCCTGCCGGGCATCGCTGCGCTCGCGCCAGAAGCCGATCAGCAGGAACGAGGTGAGACTGGTGCACTCCCAGAACACCACCAGCAACAGCAGGTTGTCGGACAGCACCACGCCGAGCATGGAGCCCATGAACAGCAGCAGCAGGCAGAAGAAGCGGCGCGCTGAATCCTGCGGCGAAAGGTAATAGTGCGCATACAGGATCACCAGCAGGCCGATGGCGAGGATCAGCAGCGCGAACAAAAAGCCGAATCCGTCGAGCATGAAGGTGAGGTTCAACCCGACTGCCGGCAGCCAGGCCCCACCGGCCTGCAGCACCGCGCCGGCCAGGATGGTCGGCGACACCCACAGCAGCAGCGCGAGCGACAGGGCGGGTGCCACCGCTGCCAGCAGCGCTGCACGCCCCCGATCGGCCTCGCGCGCAAGCAGCGGCAGCCCGGCCAGCAGGAACGGCAGCAAGGCGATGGCGATCAGGTTCAAGAAGACGACTTCCGCAGAGTGACTATGGGCGCAGCCAGGATTGCTCGATCAACGTCGTACGTGCAGCGCGCGCGTGCCCAGCACCAGCACCAAGACCAACACCAGCGGCGTGATCGCCGTGATCGGAGGCGCGAAGCCTAACATCACGGCGCTCCAGGCGGACTGCGACGTCAGACCGGAGCTGAAGCGGGCGAGTTCAATCTACAGGCAGTCGTCCCGGGGCACTGGGCGCAAGCTCACAGGATTTTCATCGATTCTACCCAAATCAGTTCGCACGCCCCAGCGCCAGTATCTGTCCGGGTGAGCGAACTTCGCCAGCTCCAGCCGTCGGTGGCACGGGCTTCGACCAGGTAGCCGCGCACCGTGACCAGCTGACCCTTGCGCACCGATTTCAGCACGGCCTCGATCCGGTCATCGGCTGGGATCATGTGCATGTTGGCGCTGTACATCTCGATCTCCCGGCGCGGGATCGGAAAATCATCGGTATTCCAGAAGTAGAAGCGGCCGCTCTGCGAAATGCGGATCCTGCTCAGCACTTCCGTGTCCGACATCCGACCCCAGCCCAGCGCCAGATCGACCGGGGCGATCTGGGCTTCGCGATCGGCGCGGTAGTGCTCGGCGCCGAGCACGCGCGCCGAGATCTCGAAGCTGGCGAGCGCGGTGAGCTGATAGCCATTGCGGGTGAAGGTGCGACCGCCAGCGCTCGCCACCTGAACCGGCAGTTCTGCCACCGTAACGCCAGGCGGACGGACGACTTCGCGGCCGCTCCACCAGTTCCATGCGCCGAACAGGATCAGCGCCATGAACGCGATCCTCGGCCACTTCATGTCCCCTCCAGGCTATCGAGACCATACGGACGTTGCGCGCGCGGGCGCTGCCCACTCGGACGTCGCCCGCGCGGACGTTGTTCACCCGGACGTTGTTCACCCGGACGTTGTTCACCATCACCAAGGCCTCGAACCAAAACCAGCAAGGCGCGCACTGGTGCCGGCAATGCCACGGACGCCAGTTGGTCGAGCGCTACCCAGCGCCGGCCCGGCTCGGCAGCCATCAGGACGAGGCCTTGCGAACCATCCACCAGGTGCATGCGTACCAGAAGCGGTTCCAGGGTCAGGCGGAAATGGGTGAAGCCGTGCTCGATTGGCGCAAGCTTTTCCAGGGCGCCATCGGCTGCGCGGATGCGGGCCTCGGTTGCTGCATCGAGCGACTGCGGCAGGCTCCACAACCCGCCCCAGATCCCGCTCGGCGGGCGCTGCTCCAGCAATACACGACTGGTCTGGTCAAGCAACAACCACACTGCGCTCGTCCGGTGTGGCATCGGTTTCCTGGGACGCGACGCCGGAATGGTATCGACCCGGTCAGAAACATACGCGACACAATCGCTGGCCACCGGACACTGGCTGCAGCGAGGTCGCCTGCGCGCGCACGGGCCTGCGCCAAGATCCATCAGCGCCTGGGTGTAGATCGCGATCGGTGACCCGGTATCCGGGTCGTTACCGTGACGGCTGGCGCCAGCGTCACTGCGAGCCGGCGGCTGCGCCAGGTCATTGGCGCCCGGCGCCGCACCGGGCAGGCGCGCCTCGGCCTCGCGCCAGAGCGTCGCCTCGACCCGGGCATCGCCGGGCCAGCCCTCGATCGCCGCATGGCGGGCGAGCACCCGTTTGACGTTGCCGTCCAGGATCGCACGCCGCTCGCCCCAGGCCAGCGCGCAGATCGCGGCCGCGGTCGAACGGCCAACGCCCGGCAGCGCCAGCACCTGATCGAACTGGCGCGGGAATCGCCCGCCGTGCGCGGCGCAGATCGTAAGCGCTGCCCGGTGCAGGTTGCGTGCGCGCGAGTAGTAGCCCAGCCCGCTCCACGACGTCAGCACGTCGTCCAGTGCTGCCTGCGCGAGTGACTGCACATCCGGAAACCGCGAGATGAACCTCTGGTAATAGGGGATCACCGTCGCCACCTGAGTCTGCTGGAGCATGACCTCCGACAGCCAGATCCGGTACGGATCTCGTGTGCCCTGCCAGGGCAGATCGTGCCGGCCGTGCACTCGCTGCCAATCGATCAGGCGGTGCGCGAAGGCCGCTTTGTCTGCCAGCGGCTCAATCATCTGCCGAGCAGCCCCTTGAGCAGGTCCGCCGGCGTCGGGCGTGCATCGGCCTTGCCAGGCTGCGCGCTACCACCGGGCGGCAAAAGCAGGTCGATCGCGCGCTGTTGCAGGTTTCTTGCGCTGCCCAACAGAATCGCCTGATAGTCGAACTCGAACTGCGGCTTGGCCAGAGGGCCAGTGATGCGCACCGGTACGGTCACGCCGAGCAGACTCGAGTCGCGTGCGCCCTGGCCGCTGACCGAGCCGACCACGGTTGGACGAAGTTTGTAGTCGATCGTGCCGCCCCCGATGTCGATGGCACCTTCGCCGGCCACGCGCAGCAGCGGCGACTTGATCGACAGATCGGTGCCGCGCGCGACGCCGTCGCGGATGCCGAAGCTCGCTCTGAGCTCGGAAAAACCAGTGCGATCGGACGCGGCAGAGGCGCGGGTCCGAGACCCGGTCAACTGCGCCGCACGGGTCTGTGCCTCGCGCAGCGCACCGACGATATCGACACCTTTCAGCGCGCCATCGGAAAGGTTGATCGAGGCTGAACCGTTGAGCGAGCGCTTGAACGCGTCAGTCGAGGCGCCCTGAGTGGTGACATCCAGCTTCACGTCACCGCGCCCTTCGATCAGGTCGATCTTCGCTGCCGCCGCCAGCAGCGGCCCGACCTGCACACCGGACAACGCGAGGCGATGCAAGATGCGTGGTGGCTTGGCGTTGACCAGGGAGAGTGCCGCTTCGAGCCGACCGGAATAGAGTGCCGCGGTGATCGGCGCCAGATCGAGCCGGCCACCCGTCGCCTTGACCTCCACGCGTACGTTGTTGGCCTGGATGCCGTTCGCCTTCAGCATACCGACACGCACCGCACCCGACATGTCCAGTCCGTCCAGGAAACCGAAGTCGATCGGCCCGGTGCCGGCAGCCGCCGGTTTCGGCGCCCCACCCGGCGTATCTGCGGTGTTTGCCGCCACTGGCCGGTAACGATCCAGATCGAACTGGTCGGCTTCGATATCGAACGCGAGCGGCGCCGCTGCGGTCGCGCGCGACGCCCTGGCGCGCAGGGTCGACTCGTTGAGGCGACCATCACCGCTCGCCGCCATGGCCGGTCGGGCACCCTCGCTCAGGTCGAACAGCAGGCCACCGTCGAGCGTGAGGGTCAGATCGCGCACTGGCGCATCCAGTCCGAACAGCGTCGCCTTGAGCGCGAACTTCGACATCTCGTAGCGGCTCGCAGCGATATCGGCGATGAACTGGCCGCGCGCGCTGCCCTGTACCGTCATGCCGGACAGCTTGCCTTCCATGTCGGCCTTGATCTCGGCTGCGGCGACCCGGATCGGCACCGCGCTCGTTGCGGACAGGCGCCCATCGAGCGGGATACCGATGCGCACATTCAACCTGTCGGTTGCGGACGTCCGGTCAACGGTCACGCCGATATTCGCCCCGGCGAACCCGCCGTCGCGCGCGGCAAGCGCAGGCAGGTTTGCCTCGACGACCGTCTGCTCTCCGGCAGAAGCGCCGGTGATACGCGCCACAAGCTTGAGCTTGTCGATCTGCAACGCTCCGGGTGCGCTCAACAGCCGCGCCAGTTCCAGGCGCAGGTCGACTGGCATGGTGCCGACACTGCCGGTGACGCTGGCGGCCAGCGAGGACGCGCCGAAACGCTTCTGCCCGGAGTCGACCAGCAACTGGCCCCTGGCCTCGATACGCAGCGAAAGCTTCGGCTCGCTGGCCTGCACCGCGGCGCTCAGGCTGAACGGATCGGCCTGGCTGCCGCCGATCCGGCCGGTGGTCAGCGCGAACGAAGACAGGCTGAACTGACTGCCGGTGCGTTCGTCCCGGGAACCGAGCTGCCCGTTCTCGATCACGATCCTGCCGATGTTCAGGCTGATCCCGCCGGCGGTGTCAGGCGGGGAACTGCCGACGGGCCGGCCCTCGGCCCGGGGGGCAGCGCCCGGGTCGACAAGATCGTCGATGTTGCGCGTGCCGTCCTTGTAGGTCACCAGGGTGGCGCGCAACCGGCTCACCCCGATCTCGCCGATCACCACCCTGCCGCGAAGCAGCGGCAACAGTTCGAGCGACGCTTGCACACGGTCGGCGCCCGCAAACTCATTGTCGCTGGCACGCTCGGACAGGCTCACCTTGCCCACCGCGGCGCCGATCGAGGGGAACCAGGTGATGCGAATGTCGCCATCGAGCGTGAGCATGCGCTGGTATCGCTGCTGGACAAATTCGACCAGTTTCGGCTTGTAGGCGTTAGGATCGAAAGTCAATCCGATCCAGGCCACGACCGCCATCAGCACTGCCAGCAGCGACCCGATGCCGATCAACGCGTAGCGTGCAAGGCGGGGAAGGCGGGGAAGGCGGGGAAGGCGGGGAAGGCGCTGGAGCATGCTGCCATTTTAGCCCGGACACCACCCTGGAATGACCGAACCGATCCGCTCCAGCTACGACCGTGTCGAACCCTATGTCACCCGCGACGGGTCGATCATCCGTGAGTTGATGCACCCCACAGTTCACGGAAACGCCCGGCAGAGCCTTGCCGAAGCCACGGTTCCGCCCGGCACCTGCACCGTGCTGCACCGGCATCGCTTCACCGAGGAGGTCTACTGCTTCACCGCCGGGCGCGGCCGGATGACGCTGGGCAGCCTTGTCTTCGATGTCCAGGCAGGCGACACGGTCTGCATCGAGCCGGGCACCGCACACCGTCTGGAAAACACAGGCGCCTGCGACCTGCGGCTGCTCTGTGCCTGCGCGCCAGCCTACTCGCATGAAGACACCGAACTGCTGGAGGCTGGAGCGGGCGATGGGAATCGAACCCACGTCTAGAGCTTGGGAAGCTTTCGTTCTACCATTGAACTACGCCCGCCGCGGTGTGCAGTTTACTTCGATTCTGCTGCGGCGTGCCCGCCGGCCCAGCGCTGCACCGGTAGACTCCAGGCGATGGATACGACACAGGCAGGACCCCTGCGGATCAAGGTGAACGGCGAGACGAAAGTCCTCGCCGATGTTGCCGATTGCGCCGCACTGGTCGGCCACCTGGGGCTGACCGGTCGCCGGATCGCACTCGAGCGCAACGGCGAGATCGTCCCGCGCAGTCAGTTGGCGGGCACACCCCTGGCCGATGAGGATGTGATCGAGATCGTCGTCGCCGTCGGCGGCGGCTGAGCGGCCTGCCCGGGCGCCCGGCCTGGACAACCCGATCGGCAGCAGTCGGCTGACGCGGAGGCTACAATCCTGCCTCTGCCATTCATGCGCCGGCTTTCTGCTGACCCTATCCGATGCAATCTCTTCCCCCCCTGCGCATCGGCTCGCGCACATACCAGTCCCGCCTGCTGGTCGGCACCGGCAAGTACCGGGACTTTGCCCAGACCCGTGAAGCGATCGAGGCGAGCGGCGCCGAGATCGTCACCGTGGCGATCCGGCGCACGAACATCGGCCAGAACCGCGGCGAACCCAGCCTGCTTGACGAGTTGCCCCAATCGAAGTTCACCATGCTGCCCAACAGCGCCGGCTGCTACAGCGCGGACGACGCGGTGCGCACGCTGCGCCTCGCGCGCGAGCTGCTCGACGGCCATACGCTCTGCAAGCTCGAGGTGCTGGGCGATCCGCACACGCTCTATCCGAACATGGCCGAAACGCTGCGCGCCGCCGAGATCCTGGTCAAGGACGGCTTCGAGGTGATGGTCTACTGCAGCGACGATCCGATCATGGCAAAGCAGCTGGAAGAGATCGGCTGCGTCGCAGTGATGCCGTTGGCCAGCCTGATCGGCTCCGGCATGGGCATCCTCAACCCGTGGAACCTGCAGATCATCATCGGCAATGCGAAGGTGCCGGTGATCGTCGATGCCGGGGTAGGCACTGCATCGGACGCCGCCATCGCGATGGAGCTGGGCTGCGACGGGGTGCTGATGAACACCGCGATCGCGGCGGCGAAAGATCCAGTGCTGATGGCCTCGGCGATGAAGAAAGCGGTCGAGGCCGGGCGCGAGGCCTTCCTCGCCGGACGGATGCCGAAGAAACTCTACAGTGCCGCACCAAGCTCACCGACTGCCGGCCTGATCACTCCTGCAGGCAAGGCAGCCTGAACAACGTACGGCAGCACCGATGGGGACAGACCCCGAGGGTCTGTCGCCGGGCTTGTCCCCCGGCTGCTCGGGGATGGCGCAGATGGCGCGGCCGGGGACAGACCCTCAGGGTCTGTCCCCGGGTTACTCGCTGATGACTGCCGACAGCAGCAACGACTCATCTTGCAAGGGGACTGGCAGGGGGACTGGCAAGGGGACTGACCCTGAGGGTCTGTCCCCAGCCGATCGCCCAGCCGATCGCCCCTCCGATCGCCGAATCCGCAGCTATGTCCTGCGCCAGGGGCGGATCACCCAGGCCCAGCAGCGCGCCTACGATGCGCTGCTGCCGCGCTTTGGCATCGGCTACTCGGCCTCACTGCTCGAACCGGCGGCGGCGTTCGGCAGGCAGGCGCCGCTGATCGTCGAGATAGGATTCGGCATGGGCGAAGGCACGGCGCAGATCGCTCAGACGCATCCGTACAACGACTACCTTGGCATCGAGGTGCACAACCCGGGCGTGGGCAGTCTGCTGGACAAGATCGGGCGGCTGGACCTGAGCAACGTACGTATCGTCCAGCATGATGCGGTTGAAGTGATGCGCGACATGATCGCGCCAGACAGCCTTGCCGGCGCGCATGTGTTCTTCCCCGACCCGTGGCACAAGACCCGCCACCACAAGCGCCGGCTGCTGCAGGCACCTTTCGTTTCGCTACTGGCCTCGCGCATCGCGCCTGGCGGTTACCTGCATGCGGCAACCGACTGGCAGGAGTACGCGCAGCAGATGCTGGCCGTGATGTCAGCGGAGCCGCTGCTGGCGAACACCTGCGAAAACTATGCGCCCAGACCGGACTACCGGCCGCTCACCCGCTTCGAGCTGCGCGGTGTGCGGCTGGGCCATGCAGTGTCCGATCTGGTCTTTCGCAGGCGATAGCGAACCGGCTTACTGGATCGGCGAGAACGCCGACGGCATGACGATCTTGTTCTCCTGGGCGAGATAGGCAACGCCCTCGCGGCCATCTTTCTTCGCCTTGGCACTGGGCGGCCAGACACCGGTGGCCATCGCACGGGTGCGCGTCTCCATGCGGTCGTTCATCGATGCATACGGCCACAGATGGATGAACTTGTTGAGCGCCCCCAGGTCGGAGTACCACATGGCCAGACAGGGCGACAGCTTGGTTCGCTCGCCGATCGCCTGCTCCCAGTTGTCCATCAGCAGCGGCAGCTTGCCCACCGGATAGGTGTATGTGCGCATCTCGAAGATCGGGCCGAACTTGCCCGGCTCGAGCGGCGGCGAGAACGCGAACGGGATGAATATCTCCGAGCGCATCGCCAGCGTGAACTCCTTGATGTCCGGCGGCCAGGTCTTGTCTGCGACTGCGGCAGCGCGGATACGGGTGCGCTCGTCCACGCTCTCGTAAGGCCAGATATGGATGATCTGGTTGAGCGGCCCGATCTCGGTATGGAAGAACGCGGCCAGCTCCGAGAACTTCCTGCGCTTTTCATAGGCTTCACCGAACCGTTTCTCGACTTCGGCCTGTGAACCGGCTTTCAAATCATAGGTGCGGATTTCGTAGATCATCTTGTCCTCCGGGTTGGGCAATCGACCATGCAAGTCTACCTACGTCAGCGCCAGGGCGCTGGCCAGTGCCTCGCCGATACGGCATCCTGCGCACCTTCAGGGTGGCATGGGGGCTCGTAACGACCACCCATCCCGGCATCGATACGCGCCGACGCTGCAAGGACAGCACCAACCGCCATGACCAGCCAGACCATCGCTGCACCAGCCGGCAGGCCGGACCGATTGCGCCGCGGGTTACTGCTGGCTCTGCCGGGCGCGCTGCTCGGCGCCTCGTTCGCCCACTGTCGCGAGCCGGGCCGCGAGCCTCCATCGCCCTACGGGCAGGTGCGGGCGAGTCCGGACGGCATCGGCAAGACCTACATGGGCCGGGAGATCGCCCGGGTGATGGGCTGGCAGGGCGCGGGCTGGCTGGAGCGCCCGGAGCGCGAAGCGGAAGAGCGTCCTGATCTGCTCATCGCCGGGCTGGCGCTCAAGCCGGGCATGGTGGTCGCCGATATCGGCGCGGGCACTGGCTATCACGCCCGCCGGATCGCAGCGCTGGTCGGCGACACCGGCAGGGTGTACGCAGTCGATGCGCAGCCGGAGATGATCGCGCTGCTGAGCGAGTCGATCCGCAAACAGGGCCTGCGCAACATCACGCCGGTGCTGGCAAGCAGTACCGATGCGCGCCTGCCTGCTGCGTCGATCGACATGGCGATCATGGTCGATGTCTATCACGAGTTCGAGTTCCCGGAAGAGATGATGACCAGCATCGTGCGCGCGTTGAAGCCGGGCGGTCGGGTGGTGTTCGTCGAGTACCGGGCAGAAGACCCGAAGGTGCCGATCAAGCAGCTGCACAAGATGAGCGAGGCACAGATTCGGCGGGAAGCGGCCGCGCAACCGCTGGTCTGGGAGCGCTCGATCCCGGGACTGCCCTGGCAACATGCGCTGGTGTTCAGGCGTAGATAGGCCGCACGCTCTCCCGGGTTCAGTCGTTCAGGAACAACTGCACCAGATCGTTGTGAAACTGCATGCCAAGTGCGGTCGGCTGCAGATGCAGGTGGTCGCGCGCAAGCAGGCCACGCGCCTCGGCGCGCTCCAGCGCCGGCACGATGCGCGAGAGCGGCAGGCCGGTGCGTTCTGCGAACAGAGCGACCGGGACACCCTCCAGCAGCCGCAGCGCATTGAGCATGAACTCGAAAGGCAGGTCGGCGTCGGCGACCTCATGCTGCTCGAATACCGCATCGCCGGCCAGTGCAGCCTCGAGATAGCGCTGCGGCTGCCGGTGCCGAACCTGGCGCAGGATCCGGTCAGGCAGTGACAGCTTGCCATGGGCGCCGGCGCCGATACCCAGGTAGTCGCCGAACGTCCAGTAGTTGAGGTTGTGCCGGGCGCGCTGCCCGGGCAGGGCGAAGGCCGACACCTCGTACTGCTGTAGCCCGCCTTCGAGCAACCGCGCATGTACCGCCTGTTCGATCTGCGCGGTTGCCTCTTCGTCCGGCAGCTTCGGCGGGTAGCGGTGAAACCAGGTGTTCGGTTCCAGCGTCAGGTGATAGGCCGATACATGCCGTATGCCAAGCGCGAGCGCGGTCGAGACGTCGCTGCCGGCCTGCGCTTCGGTCTGCCCCGGCAGAGCGTACATCAGGTCGACGTTGACCCGGTCGAACCAGCGCAGGGCGCCTTCGACCGCCGCCCGTGCCTCGTCGGCGTCATGCACCCGGCCAAGCGCGCGCAGGGCCTCTGACTGGAACGACTGCACGCCGATCGACAGCCGGTTCACCCCGGCGTCGCGAAAGCCGCGAAACTTCTCCAGCTCGAACGTGCCCGGGTTCGCCTCCAGGGTTATCTCGACCTCGGCATCCAGCGACAGGCGCGCGCGCACCGCGTCCAGAATGCGCCCGATGGATACGGCGGAAAACAGGCTGGGCGTACCGCCGCCAAAGAACACGCTGTACACCCGCCGCCCCC
>JBBRCD010000006.1:0-70427 GCA_038205245.1 Burkholderiales bacterium | reverse complement strand
ATGTCGACCACCGACAGCAGCCTCGGATCGACCTTGGTCCAGGCCGCCACCCAGGCCGGCAAGTCGGCAAAGCTGTCACCGACGAGCAGCGTGTAGATGTCGAACTTCGCCAGCACCGCCAGCGAAGGCGCGGTGACGTAGAGCAGGAAGATGAAGAACAGCGACCAGAAGACCGACTTGCGTGCCTCCCTCACCGATGGCGTCGTGTAGTAGCGCATCAGGATGTGCGGCAGGGCAGCCGTGCCAACCATCAGGCAGAACACCAGGGTCAGGAAGTTGAGCCTTGCCGTGTCACGCGCCGCTTCAGTCGCCCCCGGGAACGGGGTCGCATGTGGACGAGGCGGCGCGGCGCGTGCGTTGTTCGAGTTGCGGGCGGTTGTCCACGCTGTACGCGCGGCATCGGCGCTGGCCGGATAGCCAGCGAGTGCCTTCTCGGCCGCCGCAACGTCGTTGCCCGGCGCGTTTGCGGCCTTCAGATCGCTGACCTTCTGCGCCAGCTCAGCACGCCCCTTTTCCCAGGAACCAGGCAGCCCCTTGATCTGGGCGTCCAGCGCCGCCGCCCGCTCCTTGAAGATGCCGCGGACTTCGAGCTCCTTCGGATCGTTGGTGAGCTCCTTCTCGCGCTCGGTCACCTTTGCCAGCACGGTGCCGTAGACCACCTGCGGTATCGGGATACCGGTGTGCTTGTAGGCAAGCATCACCACCGGGATCATGTAAGCGATGATCAGGATGATGTACTGCGCAACCTGGGTCCAGGTCACGGCACGCATCCCACCCAGAAACGAGCAGACCAGGATACCGAGCAGGCCGACGAACACACCGACGCCAAACTCCAGGCCGGTGAAGCGGCCAGTGATCAGACCGACGCCGTAGATCTGCGCCACGACGTACACGAACGAAGCAAGGATCGCGGCGAACACGCCGATCAAGCGCACGGCATTGCCGCCATAGCGTTCGCCAAGAAAATCCGGAATGGTGAACTGGCCGAACTTTCGAAGGTAGGGCGCGAGGAACAGTGCGACCAGGACGTAGCCGCCGGTCCACCCCATGATGAACGCCAGTCCGTCATACCCCTGGATATAAAGCCCACCGGCCATACCGATGAACGAGGCCGCAGACATCCAGTCGGAGCCAGTCGCCATACCGTTGAATACTGCGGGCACCCGCCGACCGGCGACATAGTATTCGGACAGATCCGTGGTCCGGCTCATGATGCCGATACCGGCATACAGGCCGATGGTGGCGAGCAGGAACAGGTAGCCCAGTACCTTGTTCGGAACACCCGCGTACTCGAGAGCAGCAACACCGACCAGGAAAATGAAGAAGCCGCCGGTATAGAACGTGTAGTACTTCTCGATTGCTCCTCCTTTGGAGTCATGATTCACGACTGCTCCTGCTGGCTCGACCGGCCGGCTTGGAGTAACTCTCCCTGCACTGCTTGATCAGGTGTTGCGGCGGTCAAGGCCCCATCACTTGAAACGAACACCTTCACCGAAGTTTGCCGCTCGCCGCGCGGTTCGGGTCAGCGTCAAGGCTTCACGCTGGGGCGTCTTGTCGGCCCCCACGGTTACCGTCCCCGCCGCCTCGTCAGCGGCACCGCCACTCAGAGTCGCGCGCAGCTCATGGCGCGTCGACTTGCCGCCGACCTCGACGTTCAGCACCAGCCGAATATCATTACCGATCATCTCGGCGAACGCCAGCGTGGCGGATCGACCGCCGACACTGGCCGTACCGGTGAGCAGTTGGAAACGCTGTTCCAGATCGAGCTCGACCGGCAGCATCTGGCCAGCGACCGGCATCCTGCCCTGCCAGCGGCCCGCCGCCTGCGCCGGAATGATCCAGACATAGATGTAGGCGATGCCGGGCGTGCCGACCTTCTTCTCCGGCACCTCGAGCATGATGCGATCGTCTGGCAGCCAGTCGCCGAAGTGGTAGTCATGGGTCACCACCCGGGTGCCTGGCCGAAGTTCACTGAACAGCTTCGGCCGGGCCATCATGTTCACTTCCGGCAGCAGGTACATGGTGATCACGTCGGCCTGCGCGAGATCGGTCTTGAAGATGTCGCGCTGGAAGAACTGGGCACGATCGGTCACGCCCGCCTGCCTGGCCGCGGCGTTCGAATAACGCACCAGTTCGGCGTCCAGGTCGACACCAAAGCCGCGAGCGCCGAGTTTCTGCGCGGCAGTGATGACGATTCGGCCGTCGCCCGACCCGAGATCGATGACGAAATCCTTCGGCCCGACCCGGCCCATACGCAGCATCTCGTCAACCACCCGCTGCGGTGTGGGCACATAGGGCGACGAGTCGGAACGGATGATGACTTCATCTTCCGACGGCGCCTTTGGCGGGGCCTTGGGTTGCGTGCTCAACTGCGTGCTCAGCTGTGTGCTCAGCTGTGTGCTCAGCTGCGCATTGACCTCCGCCGACAGCAGCAGCGCGGAGGACACGGCAACCGCCACCACGGCCACTGCACCCAGCACGGCGACCCGGCGAATCAAGCCTCGACCCTTGCGCATCGCATACCTCACTTGGTCGCCACCCCGGTCGGGCGAAAATATCCGCTGGTACGTACTCGTTCCGCTTTCCACGGCACTGTCACCACCTTGCTGTCCGGATCATCCCGATAGGTGATGCTGACCGTGCCCTGGATTCGATCGCCGCGAACCTTGCCGACATACTGCTGGCGGGTGAGCCCGCCCGACTCGAGCGTCATCTCCGTGGTGAACGACAAATCCTCGCCGCGCAGCATGACATCGCTGAAGACGCCGCGCCGGTTGCCGACCCGGGCGATTCCCTCGGCCACCTGGAATCGCTGCTCCAGGACCGCTTCGACAGTGAGGTTGCTGATCTTCGGATTGCCACCGCGCTGGCTCACATCGAGCACCGGCAGCTCCCAGTTCCAGAACCCTTCGACCCGGGCCGGCACGATCCACACCAGCACCCGTCCACCCTCGGTATCGGTGATGTCCGGCTGCCAGCTGCCCAGCTCGAAACCGTTGGACACCACCCGGGTGCCCGGCCGTGCCTCGGCAAGAATCTTCGGACGCAACAGCCGCATCAACTCCGGGAACAGCCACATGTTGATCACCGTCACCTCGCGGAGGTCGGCATCGAACACGTTGCGATGAAAGAACTGGATGCGATCGGCCACGCCCTGCTCCTTCGCACTGGCGTTCGAACGCACGACCAGATCGGCGTTGATGTCCACACCCCAGCCCCGGATCTTCGGGTTCGCCTTGGCCGCGGCGAGCACGATACGCCCGTCGCCGGAACCCAGATCGATAACCACATCGCCTTCGCGCAGGTCGGCCATCTTCACCATCCGGTCGACGGTGAACTGCGGGCTGCCGACGAACAGCGAGAAGCTCTCCTGCGCCCAAGCCCCTGCCGATGCGCCGGCAGAGGCGGCGAACAACGCACCGCAGATCAACAGCTCACGACGACTGCGATTCATTGCGATTTCCTGTGGCGATCGGAGAAGAGGAGTCTGTCCCGGCATAGGATCAGCGTCAATCCGGCATCAATCGAACTTCAGCCCGGTGGGGCGAAAATAGGCGCTGGCCGGCGTGCGGTAGGCCAACCACGGCAGCTCGGCAGTCTTGCCCTCGGGCAGTGCCAGCTTCACGGTGCCGGTGATCTGGTCGCCGCGCACCCGGCCGGAGAACTCATGGCGGGTACGACCGACGCCACTGATCGTCATCTCGAAGACGAAGCTGAGCTGCTCGCCGGAGAGCTTCGGCTCGCTGATGCGCTCGCGACGGTTGCCGACCCGCATGAAGCCGTCGGCCACCTGGAACTGCTGCTGCATGATCACGTCGTAGCTATAAGTACCGCCAGGCAGGGCAAGGTCGAACGTCCAGGACCCCTCGACCTTCGCCGGCACCACCCAGAGCATGATCGGGCTGCTGCCTTCGCGGTCGATCAAGTCCGGCTGCCAGTTGCCGAGGATGCTCTCGGTGCCGATCAGTTGGCCGTTGACGATCACCCGGGTGCCCGGCCGCGCCTCGGCGAGAATCTTCGGCTGCAGCAGCCGGGTCAGGTTCGCGAACAGCCACATGTTGATGACGTTCACATCGCGCAGGTCGACATCGAACGCGTTAAGCTGGGTGAACTGGGCACGATCGGACACCCCCTGCTTGGCCGCCTCTTCGGTGGCGCTCTTCACCAGCCATTCCTGGATGTCCACGCCCCAGCCGCGGACCTTCGGATTGCTCAGTGCTGCCGCGATGATGATCTGGCCATTGCCAGAGCCAAGATCAGCGACCACATCGCCATCGCGCAACGCGGCGAGCTTGATCATCCTGTCCACCGCATCTTTGCTGCTAGGACCGAACGGCGTCCCATACTCCTGGGCCTGCGCCAGCAGTGCGCAGCCCAGCATGGAAAGTCCGGTGACCGCGGCGAATGCCGCGCGGGTGAAGCGGCTGTTGCGAGTCATGTCGTTGGTCTCCCTGAGTGATCCCTGAGTGATGCCGGAGTGATGCCTGAGTCCGACCCGAGTCCGGCTTGAACCTGAATACGCACCGCCTACTTGATATCCACCCCGGTCGGGCGGAAGTACGCACTGGTCGTCGTGCGCCGCGCCGTCCACGGCAGATCGAAGCTTTTGCCATCCGGCGTCGAGATCTTCACCGTACCCTTGATCTGGTCGCCATTCACCTTGCCGGCGAACTCATGCTTGGTCAGGCCAGCACCCTCGAGGGTCATCTCGAGCGAGAAGGACAGATCCTCGCCGCGCAGACGCATGTTCTGGAACACGCCGCGTCGGTTGCCGGTGCGGGTGACGCCTTCGGCCATCTGGAAGCGTTGCTCGAGCAGTGCGTCATGCGTGAATTTCAGACCACCAAACGACAGCTGCCAATTCCAGCTGCCCTCGACCCGGGCCGGCACGATCCACAGTCCCACGCCCGAGCCGCTCTCCTTGTCCCATTCGTCGGCCTGCCAGGAACCCATGTCGAACAGGTGGGTGAGCACTCGGGTGCCGGGCTTGGCTTCGGCGAGGATCTTCGGACGCAGCAGCCGCATCAGCTCCGGGAACAGCCACATGTTGATCACCGTCACCTCGCGGATGTCGGCATCGAACACGTCGCGATGATAGAACTGGATCCGGTCTGCAACGCCCTGCTTCTTCGCCTCTTCGTTCGACTGGCGCACCAGCGTCTCGTTGATGTCGACACCCCAGCCGCGCACCTTCGGATTGGAGCGCGCGGCGGTCAGCACGATCCGGCCATCGCCTGAGCCGAGGTCGATCACCACATCGTTGTCCTGGATCTTCGCCAGCTTGACCAGCCGCTCGACCGTCGGCTGTGCGCTGGGCACGAACAGGGAGAAGCGTTCCTGGGCAACAACGCTGGCGGTGCCGAAGACCATCAGCGAAGCGGCCAGCATTCCGGTGACCGCGTGTCTGATCGCGTGTCTGATCTTCCCGATGGCGGCGTTGCTGCTGCTTGGGTAGGTGCTGCGTATCATCGTCATCCTCGCGAGAACTGAAAATTGCACGGCGGCCGCGGCGCTGCCGCGGCTACTTGATGTCTACCCCGGTCGTCCGGAACCAGGCAGCATTCGCACCTCGCCGTGCCACCCATGGCAGCTGCTGCAGCTTGCCCTCCGGCAGCGCGACAGCGACCGTGCCCTTGATCTGGTCGCCCTCGGCGCGTCCGCTGAACTGGTGCCGGACCCGGCCGAAACCCTCGACCGTCACCTCGAGCGTGAACGAGATTTCCTCGCCGCGCAGACGCGCGTCGCTCAATGACTCGCGGCGATTGGCGACCCGGGCATGCCCCTCGATCATCTGGAACTGCTGGCTCAACAGCAGATCGTAGGAGCGCGACGTGCCGTTGAACGGCAGCTCCCAGGTCCAGGCGCCTTCGACCCGCGCCGGCACGATCCACATGAAGATCGGGCTCTCGTTGCCGGCGCCGCGGTCGACGATATCCGGCTGCCAGTTGCCGAGCATGTTCGCGTTGTCGATCAGCGCACCATTGACGATCACCCGAGTGCCCGGCCGCGCCTCGGCGAGAATCTTCGGCCTGAGCAGCTGGGTCAGGCTGCGAAACAGCCACATGTTGATCACCGTGACTTCACGCAGGTCGACATCGAACGCGTTGCGGTGGGTGAACTGCGCCCGGTCGGCGACAGCCAGCCGTTTCGCCTCATCATTGGCCTTGGCCACCCAGCCGGCATCGATATCCACGCCCCAGCCGCGCACGTTCGGATTGCTGCGCACTGCGGCGAGCACGATGCGCCCGTCAAAGGAACCCAGATCGACCACCACGTCCTTGTCGCGCAACTGCGCGAACTTGACCATGCGGTCCACGATCAACGGGCTGCTGCCGGCAGGGAACGACCATTGCTCCTGCGCGGACACGACGCCCGAAAACAGCCCCGCCACCATCAGCAGGCCCAGCCTGTTGCGCCACGAACTCATCCTTGATTCCTCCACGGATCTGCCTGCATCTGAATTGCCGCCTTGTGACCTTCGAATCTCTGACTGAAGCTCTGATTGAAGCCATGTCTGAATCTATGTCTGAATGTCCGACTGTCCGCCCCCGGCATCCATTGTCCCGGCAACCGGCGCGCCGGCATCGAGCGCGCGCGCCGTCCCCGGGTCACTTGCTCGCGACCCCGGTGGGCTGGAAGTAGCTGGTACTGCCACTGCGCGCCGCTCGCCATGGCAGATCGACCGGCTTGCCGCCCTCGGGCGTGACCCGCACGCCACCCTCGATCTGGTCGCCCTTCACCGTGCCGCGGAACTCGTGCATCACGGTCACACCCGGATCAAGCGTCATACGCAGCCCGAACGAGAGTTGGTCGCCGCGCAATCGCAGTTCGGAAAACGTGGCGCGCCGGTTGCCCACGCGTACGATGCCTTCGCCCACCTGGAAGCGCTGCTCCAGGAGCGCGGCATAGTTCATCGTCTGGCCAGCCACCGGCAGCGACCAGTTCCAGAAACCGTCGATCCTGGCCGGCACGATCCACATCAAAATCCGCGCATCCGCGCCAGCGCCACCGAACTTGTCCGGCGCGAAGAAGGTGATCTGCTCGTCCGGCTCCCAGGTGCCCATGTTGAAGTCATGGCTGACGATCCGGGCGCCCGGTTGCAATTCGTTCAGGAACTTCGGCCGCAGCATGCGCATCAGTTCCGGAAACAGATACAGGTTGACCACGGTCACGCCCTTCAGATCGGCGTCGAACACGTTCTGGTGACGAAAGCTCACCCGGTCGCCAACCCCGGACTTCTTCGCCAGCGCGTTGGCCAGTTCGACCAGCTCCGGATTGATGTCGACGCCGAAGCCCCGCGCGCCATATAGCCGCGCGGCGGTGGTGACTATCCGGCCGTCCCCCGAACCCAGATCGACCACCACATCATTCTTGCCGACGTTGGCGATCTTGGCCATCGCCTCGGCAACGCTCTGCGGACTGGGCACGTAGAGCGAAAAGCGCTCCTGTGCCGAGGCCGGTGCGCCCAAGGTCAGGGCGGCCAACAGCCAGAGAATCCAGAGCGGGCGGACCCGCGCAGCGCAGCGGGCAACGCGGCACAAGCTTTTCACATCTCCCATTTAGGTCAAGGTTCCTGTCGGTCTGGGTTCTGGGGGCGTTTTGCGGTGCGCAGTTTGCCTGTATCCGCGCAGAAAGTCAGGCCCGATCTGACTCAACGAACTGTCAGCGCACTGCTGTGCGGCGCGCCTGCCAGCGCAGTTCGCTGCCGCGGTCGTTGCGCGCCACCCCGGACAGGGTGTCGCCGTCGACCCGGGCGTCGAACTGCCAGGGCCTGGCCGGCGGCCCGCCGGCGCGCTCAGGCAGCGCAGCGGTGAAGCGCAAGCGATCGCCGCTCACCCGGCCGTCTCGCGCCTGCAGCACCTGGCTGCCCGCCTGCTGCCCAGAGAGCGCCAGGTCGATCTCGACAAACTGGTTGGTCTGCAGCAGCCGCAGCTCGATCTGGCCGATACCTGCCATCTCGGGCGCGCTGCCAACCCAGCCCAGCTGCCAGCGGCCATGGACTGCGGCCGGCACGATGTAGAGGAAGATCGTGCTGTCACCACCCCGACCATTGTTCTTCTCGGGCGCGAAGAATGTCTCGGTCGCGTCGGCCTGCCAGCCTTCGAACGGAAAGTCATGACTGACGATCCGGCTGCCGGGCCGCAGCTGGCGCAGCAGACCGGCGCGCAGCCCCTGCACGATCGGTGGCAGCAGGTACAGGGTGACCACGGTCGCCTTGCGCACATCGGCCACGAACACATCGCCACGCTCGAAGCGCACCCGGTCGGCCACGCCGGCTTCGCGTGCGTTTCGATTGGACAGCTCGACCAGCATGGCATCCAGGTCGACCCCACCGCCGCTGGCGCCGAACTTGCTCGCCGCCACGATCGGAATACGCCCGTCGCCCGAGCCCAGATCGATTACATGGTCCTGAGCGCCGACCTGGGCGATCGACAGCATGCGCAGCACCGTCACCTGAGGCGTGGTGACAAAGGGCGAGAACGGCCTGTCGTCCTGAGCCCGCAGCGGGCGCGCGCCAGCGACCGCCAGCGCAGGTGCCGCGATCAGTGCAGCCGCGAGCCGACGCCGCCTGCGATCAGCGCTCAACGCGTCACCGCCACCGGTTCGATCGAGGCCGCACGCCCGCCAGTGCGCACCGCCGCCCAGGAACTGGAGCTCTCGACCTTGTCGAACAGGCGCACCGTGCCCTCGATCGCATCGCCCCGCACCCGGCCGACGAAATCATGACGAAGCGTGCGACCGCCGATGTCGATCACTGCGCTGATCCGCACATCCTCGGCACGAAGCGTGGTCAAGGTGACATTGATCGGCTTGCCACCGACCACCGTGCCGCGCACATCGAGATTCTGGAACGTCTGCTGGACGCTGGCTTCGACGGTCTGGCCACTGGGCAGTTTCCACTGCCAGTTGCCGGACACGTTGGCCGGCACGATCCACAGATAGACATAGCTGACCCCCGGGGTGCCGACCTGTTTCTCGGGCACCTGCATGGTCACCGACTCCTCAGCCTGCCAGTCACCCATGCTGTAGTCGTGGGAAACGATGCGCGACCCGGGCCGCAGTTCGGCCAGCAGCTTCGGCCGCAGCTTGAGGTTGAGCGAAGGCAGCAGGTAGAGCGTGATGACGCTCGCTGCGCTGATGTCGGTCTCGAACATGTTGCGCCGGATGAAGATTACCCGGTCCGACACGCCTTTCATCTTTGCATTGGCGGTGGCCTGGCGCAGCAGTTCCTCGTCCAGATCGAACCCTTGGCCGCCCTTGGCGCCGAACCTGGCGACCGCGGTGATCAATTGCCGGCCATCGCCTGAACCGAGGTCGATCACATAGTCGGCCGGGCCGACCCGGGCCATCGTCATCATCCGGTTCACCACCACCTGCGGGGTCGGCACATAGACCACATCGCCGACGCCTTGCTGGGCGCGGGCAACCCCGGGCAGCGCCAGGGCGCACGCCCCACCGAGCGTGCGCATCAACACCGCTCTGCGGGCACGGCCGGAAAGCGGCAACGGCTGCGGCACGCGAGTATTCATGCCCTGTCTCTCATCACATGTCCCTCATGACTTGTCCGTCTTGCGGCCGTCGACCAGCTGCCAGACTGCGTTCACTTCGAAACCGCTGCGCTGGCCGGGGCAGCGGCTGCGCCCAGGTACGTGGCGCCGAACTTCACCGGGCTGCCTGCCGGAAGTTCGATCGTGCCGTCCATCCTTGCACCGTCGACCTGGCCGCGAAACACTGCGCGGCCCGGCTTGCCGCCGCGCCCCTCGACGACCGAGGCGAAACGGAACTGGCCCCCGCGCAGCGATGTGGCATCGACGCGCTGTGCAGACTGGCCGGAGACAGTGACCGAGCCGTCGAAATCCTGAAACGTCTGGCGCAGATCGAGCGATGCGCCATCCAGGCCGGATGCAGCCGGCGCGCTGACCCGCCAGCGGCCCGCCATGCGCGCCGGCACCGTCCAGTGGTAGACGGTCGCATTGGGTACACCGGTGATCGCCAGCTTCTCGGGAACGTCGAAGGTGAGCTGGCTGTCCGCACGCCATTCGCCGAAGTGGTAATCGTGGGCAACGATGCGCGTCCCGGGTCGCAGGTCGGCCAGCAGCCTGGGCCGCAGCTTCAGCATCATCCCCGGCAACAAATAAAGCGTAAGCACGGTCGCCTCGCGCACATCGGTGTCGAAGATATCGCGCTGTTCGAACCGCACCCGCTTGCCCACGCCTTCCTTCTCGGCATTCTGGTTGGCCAGCCGCACCAGTTCAGGATCGATATCCACACCGAAGCCGCGCGACCCATGGCGCTGGGCGGCAGCGATCACCAGCCGGCCGTCGCCGGAACCCAGATCCATCACCAGGTCGGACGCGACGATCGCGGCAGCGCGGATCATCTGGTCGACCACCGGCCAGGGCGTGGGCACATACGGTCCGCCAGTACGCTCCAGTGGCTTGGTCGCCTGCGCCCACAGCGAACCGCTGTCAGCAGCCAACAGCGCGGAGCCGCCCGCCGGCAGGGTGAGTATCCGAAGGGCGAGGCGGCGGGCGCGGTTCACGCTCAGCTGCCTCGCACGTAGGTCCAGGCACCCGCAGGCCCAGGCTCGGCCAGCGCGGTGCGCTGCATGCGAAACGGCGTCTCGCTGCGGCTGCCCTCGCTCTCGGTGCGGTAGTAGCCTTCGATGGCTTCGCCCGAGCCGCTGCGCACGACACGGCCGAAAAAACGATAGAAGGCGAACTGCCGGTTCACCTCTTCCATCATGATGAAGGTGAGTCCGTTGCCGGCAAGGCGGATATCGCGCAGGCCGACACGCGCGCCTTCGGTGCGCACTGTCGCATCCAGATCCTGGAAGGTCTGCTTGAACACGATCTCGTGGCTGCGTGCGGCCGCGCCCGGGCGGTCGAGCTTCAGCGCCCAGGTCCCGGCGACCCGTGCCGGTACCCACCAGAAGTAGACGTTGCTGCCGTAGTCGCGCAGGCGGATATGCAGGTCCGGCTTCCACTCGCCAAGGTCGAAGTCATGCGACACCACCCGGGTGCCCGGGCGCAGTTCAGCCAGCAGCTTGGGGCGTACCCGCAGATTGACCTTGGCGCCCAGGTAAAGGGCGACCACGGTCGCCTTGGAAATGTCCGAATCGAACAGGTTCTGCACCGTGAAGCTGACCCGGTCGGAGACGCCGGCGACCTTTGCCAGTTCGATCGCATCGCGCACCCGCGCCGGATCGATCTCGTAGCCGATTCCAGGCGCGCCCCAGTCGCGCGCCGCGGCGATGTTGATGCGCCCGTCGCCCGATCCCAGATCGATCACATAGTCGGCTGCAGTCACGTTGGCGACCCGCATCATGGTGTCGATCAACGTGAAGTTGGTCGGCGCGAACGGCACGTCGAGCTTGAGCTCCTGGGCGCGCGCGCCCGTTGCCCGCCCGCCCATGGCGCACACCACGGCTGCCGGCGGCGCAGTAAGCAGCGCAGTCAGCAACGAACGGCGCTGCGAGTTCGGCGGTGTAAACCAGCTCAAGGAAGGAGTAGGAAAGCGGCGCTCATCAAGAGCGAAAGTTTATCACGCGCGCCTTGGGCGCCAAACGCAGCGCCGAACGAACTGCCAGCGCGCACGGACAAGGGTCGACTGCCGATAAAGATTGACTGCCACGCGGGCGACCTCTAGCCTGAAGTCGAGCGTCGGGCGCTGCAGGTCGGGCCCGCGGTCGAGTCTTGACTCACCCGACGCAGGGGACAGATCCCGCATTGGGTCCGTCCCCGCCTTAACGTGGAAGAATCTGGAACGAAGGCGGCATGGAGAATCTGGATCGAAGGCGGCATGGCGCCTGCGCGTGAGCGAGGGGCCAGGTTCCTTTTCCCGCGCGGGAAAGCGCCTTGGCGCATGCGTGCGTGGGAAAAGGAGCCTGGCCCCGCCTGACCACTGGGAAAAGGAGCCTGGCCCCGGCTGAGCACAGCCCTCCGGAACACAGATTTCCTTCATCCTCGGGGGTGCCGCCACTCGGCATGACTGTTAGTCCAAAGGACGCCATAGACATGACCCAGCCGTCAGGCGAGACAAGCTCGCCTCCCTGGTTCAGGCGACTCGGCCCGGGTCTGATCACCGGAGCGGCGGACGACGACCCGAGCGGCATCGCCACCTATTCACAGGCCGGTGCGCAGTTCGGCGTCAATCTGCTCTGGACGGTGGTACTGACCTACCCGCTGATGACCGCGATACAGTCGATCTGTGCGCGCATCGGGCGGGTCACCGGCCAGGGTCTGGCTGCCAACATGGCGCAGGTGCTGCCCCGCTGGCTGGTCAACCTCCTGGTGCTTCTGCTGTTCGCGGCGAACACGGTAAACATCGGGGCCAACCTCGCCGCGATGGGCGCCGCCGCGCGGCTGGTGGTCGGCTGGGGCGACGTCCTGTTCGCGGTCGTGTTTGCCGCGGGGTCGCTTGTGCTGCAGGTGTTCGTGCCATATCACCGGTATGTACATCTGCTCAAATGGCTCACCCTGGCCCTGTTCGCCTATGTCGGCGTGCTGTTCTCGGTGAGCATCGACTGGGCCGAGGTCGCCCGCGGCGTGCTGCTGCCGCAGTTCGCCTGGTCGGCCAGCGCACTGACTGTCATCGTAGCGGTGTTCGGTACGACGATCAGCCCGTATCTGTTTTTCTGGCAGAGCGCCGAGGAAGTCGAGGACGCCGCACTTGGCAGCGGCAAGGGGCCACTGCTCCAACATCCGGCAGACGCGCCGGCAGAGCTGGGACGCATCGCCCTGGACAACCATGTCGGCATGGCGTTCTCGAACCTGATCGCCTTCTTCATCATGCTCACCACCGCGATGACATTGCACAAGGCCGGCATCACCGACATCGAGACCTCGGCACAGGCAGCGGAAGCCTTGAGGCCGATCGCCGGCGAGTTCGCCTTCGTCCTGTTCAGCCTGGGCATCATCGGCACCGGCCTGATCGCCCTTCCGGTGCTCGCTGGATCGGCCGCCTATGCCGTCGGCGAACTGCGCGGGTGGCGGATCGGACTGGAACAGAAACCGGACAACGCGAAGGCATTCTACGGTGTGATCGCGCTGGGGTTCGCGCTCGGACTCGGCATGCTGTTCCTGCCGATCGACCCGATCAAGGCGCTGTTCTGGAGCGCCGTGCTCAACGGCGTGATCGCCGTACCCCTGATGGCTGCGACGATGATCGTTGCCTCCAGCAGGCAACAGCTCGGACCCTTCGTCGCGCCCCGCGGGCAGCGAGTTCTCGGATGGACCGCCACCGTCATGATGGCGGCGGCGGTCCTCGCCATGCTGGCGTTGCTGGGCAGCTGACCGCTGCGCCCGCCAGGCCAGGCCGCATGCGCATGGCCGGTCGATTCGAGTTACGCTCTGCCGGATCGACTCAATGACACAGGCTCGCCCCTGTACGCCGCCATGCCAAAACGTATCCTGGTCATCAACCCGAACAGCACCCAGTCGGTCACCGACCAGATGAGCGAGGCGGTCGAGTCGATGCGTCTGCCCGGTGGCCCGCAGATCCGGTGCGAGACCCTGCATGAGGGCCCGCCCGGGGTGGAGACCCAGGCCCAGGTCGACGCCAGCACCGGGCTGATGCTGGCCTGGCTGGCCCGCCGCCCCGACCTCGAGGCGAGCGAGGCGATCATCATCGGCTGCTTCTCCGACCCCGGACTGTTTGCCCTGCGCGAGATCTACCGGCAGCCGGTGCTCGGCATCGGCGAATCCGGCTTCAACACCGCGTCCGCGATCGCCGAGCGCTTCGCCTCGATCGCGATCGTCGATGGCTCGCTGCTGCGCCACCGGCGCAAGATCCGGGCGCTCGGCTTCGAGCACCGCTACTGCGGCGGCCTTGCGGTCGGTCTGGGCGTCACCGAGCTCGCCGATCGCGAGCGCACCTGGGCCCGCCTCGAGTCGGTGGGTCAGCGTCTGCGCGACGAGCTGGGCGCACAGGCGATCGTGCTCGGCTGTGCCGGCTTCTCGCCGTACCGCGCGAAGCTGGAAGACAGCCTCGGGGTGACCGTGATCGATCCGACTCAGGCCGCGGTGGCGCTGGCGCTGGGTCGGGTGGTGTAGAGACAGGTGTTGTAGAGTCAGGCGTTGTAGCGTCAGGTGTTTTAGACGCGACCACGTACCGGCATGGGGGGAGCGGCAGGCGTGACAGATCTGCAGGGCAAGGTAGCGGTGGTGACCGGGGCGTCCACCCCTCAGGGCATCGGTAACGCGATCGCCATGAAGTTTGCCGAGGCCGGAGCCTCGGTGTTCCTGGTCGCCGAGGCGACGGTGGCGCAGCTGGAAACCGCAGTCAAGGCATGCCAGGCGTTTCCCCTGGCAGGGCGCATCGAGCATGGGGTGTTCGACCTGGCCGCACCGGACGCCGCCGAGGCGATGATCGCCGAGGCCGACCGCCGCTTCGGGCGCATCGACGTGCTGGTCAACAATGCCGGTATCCGCGCCCCGCTGAAGTTCGGGGACTACCCGCGCGACGTGTATGACAAGGTGGTCGCGGTCAACCTGACCTCGCCGTTTTTCGCCAGCCAGGCGGTGGTGCCGATCATGCGGCGCCAGGGCGGGGGCCGGATCATCTTCATCGCCAGCCAGCTTGGCAGCGTCACCTACGAGCGGCGGGCGGTGTACGGCTTGACCAAGGCGGCGCTGATTCACCTGACCAAGTCGATCGCTCTGGAACTCGGTCGAGAGGGGATCATCGTCAACTCGATCAGCCCCGGCCCGATTGCCACCGGGCCGATCCTGGCACGCAACGAGGCCGACCCGGAAGGCGCGAAGCGCCGACTGGAGCAGTATGTGCCGGCCGGCCGCTTTGGCGAACCCTGGGAGATTGCCGATCTCGCCCTCTATCTGGCGACTACCGCGGCGACCTTCCTGCAGGGGGAAGACATCCGCATCGACGGCGGCTACAACATCCACTGAGTGCGAATGCCAGCGCCGTGCTGACCGGCGCACCGCGATGACGGCGGTGTCCGGGCGCGTCGGTTACCGACGGAGCCGGCTGCGTCTGGGCCATCCGCAACCCGCGCCCCTGGTTCAGCGTGCCGCGAAGCAGTAGAGGAAGCCGTTACCGCCGGTGCTGATCAGCGCCTCCTGGCTGCAGGCCTTGGACGGATGCGACGTGTTCCATGAGCGCGCCGCGGGGGTATCGGTCAGCCCGATACGATCATGGTGGCCGACCATCGCCGAGCCCCCGGTACTGCTGGTCCAGTTGCTGCACGTACGATCATCGCCAGCCGGGAACGCGGTGCCGTCCGCCTGCGAGCCAGTGAGGATGTCGTGCATGTTGGGCTTCTCGGTGCGCCCGTTGACCATCGCGCCGGTTTCGGTCAGCGCGGTCTTCTGGTTCAGGTTGTTGTCGCCATGAAGCTGCGCCACGTTCTCGGCAACGATCACGCCCTTGGCGTTCGCCCACGGGCCGCGGCCGATCCGGTCACGCGCATTCACTGCCGGTGCGCCGGCGGTCGGCTGCGTGCTGAGATAGGCCCGCCAGGTGCGGTGACCCGACCCGGCCGACGCGCCCAGCCGCTGGCAAAGCGCATCGGCGCCAGCAAGGCCGCCCAGGTCGGCGCCCCGGCCCGAGCCGGCGCTGGTGACAAAGAAGCCGAGCGATGTCGGTGAACTGTCGGCGCCAATACAGCCGGCCAGGATTGCGATAGAAGCCAGCAACGCGGTTGTACGTGATTTCATCATGTCTCCCTGTTGTCGTTGTTTTTCGTCGTTGCGCATCGCGCCCACTCGATCAGCCGTGTGGAAGAGGTGACAGAAGCCGGGACATACCCCATGCGGGGTCTGTCCCCTGGCCGCCAGGCCGACACGCGCCCAGTCTGCACCATTGTCCTGACGGCGAAAAGCGCTATGCGCCACGCCGACGGCAGGCGGCCCGCCTCGCTGCGCTTTTCCAGGTCATGCTAACCGCCGCGGCGCGCATCCCACTTCGCGGGTGATGTCGGTGGCTGACCGTCGAACACCACGCCCCCGGAGACCCGGTCGCCACTGACCTGTCCATCGAACTCGTGGCGAAGGCGCTCGCCATTGCCGACCGGCTCGAGCGCGAAGCGCATCCGTTCGCCTTCGATGCGCAGACCCATCACGTCGACCGGCTGGCCGTCGATCGTCGCCTTGCCCTTGAGTACCTGATAGGTCTGGGCAATCGCGATCTCGACCTGTCCGCCGCCCTGGGCCTTGGGCAGATCGAAGCGCCAGGTGCCTGCCACCGGCGCCGGTACGGTCCACAACATCAGCGTGCTGTGCTTGTCGCGCCCGACCGGCTTGTTGGGCACGAACATGCGCACCGAGAAGTCAGGCCGCCAGTCGGCGAGGAGCGCATAGTCGTGCGAGACGATTCGGGTGCCCGGCCGCAGACCGGCAAACTTCGGCGTCAGCAACTGCATCACCTTGGGCAACAGGTAGACGCTGATCACCGTCGCCTTCGAGAAATCGGACTCGAACAGATCCTGGGTCAGGAACTGCGCCCGGTCGCTGATGCCCAGCTTGCGGGCCGCATCCTGGCTGCGCTTGATCAACCGCGGGTCGATCTCGATGCCATGGCCGCGGGCGCCGAACTTGGAGACTGCCGCGAGCACGATACGGCCATCCCCCGACCCGAGATCGATCAGGTAGTCCTTCGGACCCAGCCCAGCGAGCGACAGCATCCGCTCCACCACTTCAGGCGGCGTCGGCACATAGGGCGTGTCGGTATCCTCATCGACCACCCCGGTGTCGTTCGGACCGACCGCGGTCGCCGCCGTGCCCGGCTGAGCCCGGGCCTGCGGCTGGTGTGGTCCGGGCAGCATGGGCAGGGACACCCAGAGCAGGGGGAGCAGCAGCGCCATAAGTGCTGCCAGGGGGCGGCGCCCTGCCGCTTCATTCATCAGGTTCATCCGGGACCTTCCAGTCTTAGGCTTGCCAGTCGTTCTCGTGCCGGTCGCGCGTGTACCGCTCGTGCGCACACCGGTCGTACTCGTTTACAGACCTTCGTTTATACCCCCGCACCGCGCAAAACGAGGGTGAATCACGGCGGCGCCACAAAGCGGCAGCCGAAGTCTAGCAAACACCACTTTGTCCTATCGGCGGGCCGGACATGGCCTTACAATCCGCGACCCCTTCGTTCCTTGCCGCTGACCCCTTGCCTTCTGCCCCTCGCCGGCCGCCCGCCGGCGCTGTGCCCGTCCCGGCTCAAACGGCACCGCGGCGCCAGCGCGCGCAGTAACAAATCCCGATAACCCAGTCCAGCCTGACCATGTTTCTCCTCAACGCGATCATCTTCACCACCGGCGCCGCCATTCTGGCTCTCGAGCTGCTCGCGTCACGCATCATGACGCCCTACTTCGGCGTCAGCATTTATATCTGGACCGGCATTCTGTCGATCACCCTGATCGCGCTCGCGGTCGGCTACTGGGCAGGTGGACTGCTCACCCATTCCAGGCGAGCCCCATCGATCGAGCGCCTCGCCCAGTGGTATCTGGCCCAACCGGCCTGGGCCGCCCTGGCCATTGTCGCCGCCTGTCTGGTCTACCCGTATGCCTTCCACGCGTTGGCCAACCTCGATCTGGTTGTCGGCGCCTTTATCGCCTGCATCATCCTGCTGTTCCTGCCCCTGCTGACCACCTCGGCGATGAATCCGCTGCTGGTGGCAATCATGACCCGTGCGCGCGCGGGTCAGGACAAAGCCCTGGAGCAACTGGACGCCGGTTCTGGCCGGGTGTTCTTCATCAGTACCGTCGGCTCGGTGGCCGGGGTGATCGTCACCGCGTTCGTGCTGATGCCCCATGTGTCGAACTACAACGCGGTGCTGTCGGTGGCGGTTGTGCTGTCGGTGCTGTCGCTGATCGGCGCGCTCCGGCCACCGGTTCCGGTGGCCGACCGCAGCCGTCTGATCGCCATCAGCGTCGTCGCCACGATCGCCTCGGCCGGGCTGCTGATCGGCTCGGACCGCTACCTCGACCGCCTGTGGCCGGCCAGCTATGGCGGAATGGTGTGGGAGAAACAGGCGGAGTACGGCTCGCTGTTCGGCACGGTGAAGATCATCGCCGCACCCGCAGGCGCCAAGCCTGCCGACCAGATGCGCATCTATTTCCAGGACGGGCTGGTGCAGAACACGCTCGACGCGGACAACCGCTCGCTGTCGTTTTTCACCTACGGGCTGGAGGCGCTGACCCAGGCCTATCGTCCGCAAGCCCATCGCGCCCTGGTGCTCGGGCTGGGTGCGGGCGTGGTGCCGATGACCCTCGCCCGGCGCGGCACCGAGGTGACGGCTGTGGAGATCGACCCGGTCTCGTTCCAGGTCGCCGAGAAGCACTTCGGTTTCGACCCCAGAAAGGTGCGCGGTATCGAGGCCGATGCCCGCACTTATCTGCGCGCCTGCCGGTCGACTTACGATCTGATCGTGATCGACCTGTTCCATGGGGATGGCATCCCCGAGTATCTGATCACCCGCGATTTCTTTCACGACCTGCGCGGCTGCCTGAAGCCGGATGGGGTGGCCGTGTTCAACACGTTCGTCGACCTGGACCGGCCAACGGTGTACGCCCATTTCCTGGTCACGCTGCACTCGGAGTTGCCCGAGATCGTGGTGTACCGGCCGGATGCGGCGGGCTCGCGTCACCTCAACAGCTTCGTCGTTGCCAGCGCCGCCCACCTCACCCCGCCGACCGCGGTGCCGGTGCGAGATGTGCCTGCGCGCCATGCCAGCACGCTGCGGTCGATGCTCGACCAGCCGAACAAGCTCGATTCCGATACCTTGCGTCGTGGCAGTATCGTCACCGATGCGCGCAACCTCATCTCGCTCGACATCGCGGACGCCCAGATGTCCTATCGCCGATTGGTGGTAGAAAATGTGCCCTCGGCCTTCCTGCTGAACTGATTTCTCCAGCCGGAGGTGAATCCCGATCGGATCCGGCCGATAACAGGGTGTGCCGATACAGGTGATTCCCGCGTTCATGTCCCATTGTTCCCGGTCAGGTTGGCGTTGGCTGGTGGTCGTTTTTGCCACCGGCCTGTGCTCGTTCGGCGCTGACTGGTCGGCGGCGCAGGCACCGTTCGGCGGCCCGGCTTCACGCCAGGTGCAGGTCGATCTTGTCCCCGAGGTGACCACGGTGCGCCCGGGTGAGCCGTTCTGGGCAGCGCTGCGAATGCGTATCGCGCCGCAATGGCATACCTACTGGCTGAACCCGGGAGACTCCGGCCTCGCCACCCAGTTGCAGTGGCAACTGCCGGCCGGGGTGAGCGCGGGCGCGCTGCAGTGGCCGGTACCAAAACGCCTCCCGGTCGGGCCGCTGATGAACTACGGCTATGAACGCGAGGTGGTGCTGCCGGTACGCATCGATGTTCCGGCCGGATTCGCCGAATCGATGCTCAGAGTCAGTGCACTGGCCGAGTGGCTGGTGTGCAAGGATGTGTGCATCCCGGAGTCGGCGATGGTCGGCTTCCAGTTACCGGTGGCCCCGGTCGCCGCCGCGCCCGACCCGCGCTGGCAGGCGCTGTTCGCCCAGGCGCGCAGCGCACTGCCCGGGACGCTGACTGGCTGGACCGCCTCGGCGACTGTCGCCGGCCAGCAGCTTCTGATCTCGCTCAAGGCGCCGCCCGGAACGGTCGTGCCGGCAGGCGAGATCTATTTCTTCAATGGCTTTGAAGGCCAGGTCGCGCACTCGAAACCCCAATCCACCGTCCGGCACCGGGACGGATTGCTGGTGCAGGTGCCGCTGCAAGTCCAGCCGACCACCCCGATCGAACGCGTTTCGGGCCTGCTGGTGGCCTCGGCCGGTCTGGGCGCGAACCAGCCGGCGGCGGCGATGATCGAGGCTGCGCTGGTGCCCGAGATCGCCGCGCTCGGGCCACGATTGGACGGCACAACCGGAGACACGTCGACCGGCGCGTCGTCGATCTCTGCGCAGCCCGCCACGCCGGCCCCGATCGGGCTTGCGCTGGCCCTGCTGCTTGCGCTGGTCGGCGGCCTGATCCTCAACCTGATGCCCTGCGTGTTCCCGGTGCTGTCGATCAAGGCGCTGGCGATGGTCGAGCAGGCGACGCGCGATCCCGCCGCCCTGCGCGTGCACGGCCTCGCCTTCGGTGCCGGCGTATTGCTGTCGTTCTGGGCGCTGGCCGGTGTGCTGATCGCGCTTCGAGCCGGGGGCGAGCAGATCGGCTGGGGCTTCCAGTTGCAGTCCCCGCCGTTCGTCGCGGCGATGGCGGTCCTGTTCACCCTGCTCGCGCTCAACCTCGCCGGGGTATTCGAAACCGGATTGCGGGTCGCGTCGGCCGCCGGCAACGTCCCCGAGCGTGGCGGCAACACCGGGGCGTTCCTGACTGGCGTGCTGGCGGTCGCGGTCGCCGCACCCTGCACTGCGCCCTTCATGGGGGCAGCGCTCGGATACGCGCTCGCCCAGTCGGCGGCGATGGCTTTCGCGGTGTTCGGGGCGCTGGCCATCGGCATGGCGTCGCCCTATGTGCTGCTGTCGTTCATGCCGCGTGCCGCGCGCCTGCTGCCGCGGCCCGGGCCATGGATGGTCACCTTCCGGCAGGCCATGGTGTTTCCGCTGCTCGGTACCGTCGCCTGGCTGGTCTGGGTGCTCGGCATGCAGGCGGGCAACGATGCAGTGCTCGGCCTGCTTGCCGGGCTGGTACTGGTTGCCTTGGCCGCATGGATCTACGGCCGCTTTGCGCACCCGGGTTCTACCCAGCCCGGGCGCGCAGTGGCGGCCACAGCGACGCTCGCGGTCGCACTGGCCGGCCTGTACGCCGCCTGGCCAGCGCCGGGCGCCGAGCCGAGCGCCGGTTCGGTGCGTCCCGCCGCAGGACTGGTCGACTGGCAGCCCTGGTCCAGCGAGCGGGTCGCGCAGCTGCGCGCCGAGGGTCGGCCGGTGTTCATCGATTTCACTGCCGCCTGGTGCGTCACCTGCCAGGCCAACAAGCAGCTGGTGCTGGAAACCGCTGCGGTCGCCGCACGCTTCAAGGCGGGCAACGTTGCGACCCTGCGCGCAGACTGGACCCGCCGTGACCGCGCGATCACCGAGGCCCTTGCCGGCTATGGCCGCAGCGGCGTGCCGGTGTATGTGGTCTACCTGCCCGGTAGGACACAGCCGGTGCTGCTGCCAGAGTTGCTGACCCGTGACATCGTACTGACCGCGCTGGATGCGAAGATCAGCAGTCCGGTCGCAGGCGCGCGCTGAACACCGGGTCCATCCCACCCGCCGTGACTCCCTCCACCGGACTCCCTCCACCGGACTCCCTCCACCGGACTGCCTTCACCTGACTCCCTCCCCCCTGCCCCCCACCATCGGAGATCGTTGATGACCCTCAAGTCAACCAACCGTGTCACAACCCTGCTCATGCTGCTGGCACTGTCGGCGTCAGTGTCGGCGCTGTGGCCCGCCGCACCCGCCAGGGCGCAGACGGCCCTGGCCATAGTGGGCGACCCGGCCCCTGATTTCGCGCTGACCGGAATCGACGGGCGCAAGGTTTCGCTGTCCGAGTTCGCTGGAAAATTCGTCGTGCTCGAGTGGTGGGGCAGCGAGTGCTATACGATCAAGACCCACTACAATGCGGGCACGATGCAGGGTGCACAGAAGCGCGCACGTGCCGACGGCGCAGTCTGGCTGTCGATCGACTCGACTCATCCAGGGCACTCGAGCTTTTTCAATGCAAGCCAGACTGCCGAGATGCTGAAGAAGTGGAACGGCGCGCAGAACGCGATGCTGCAGGACCCGGATGGCAAGGTCGGCCGCCTGTACGGCGCCATGGTGACGCCGCACACCGTCGTCATCGACCCGAAGGGGCGGCTCATCTATGCCGGCGCGATCGATGACGACCGCTCGATGCGCGACGTGCGCAAGGCGCGCAACCTGGCGCTTGCTGCCATCGGCGAAGCCCGGGCGGGCAAGCCAGTGTCCCGGCCGCTGACCAAGGCCTATGGGTGAAACATCGGCTACGCAGGCTAGGCTAGCCTGCTTTCAAGTTCGCGTGCACCTTGAGAGGTGAGCGCGGACCGCATGTCCGGAATCCGCTCCAGAAGTGACGCCCAGTCGCGCAGATCCTTGGTCCGGGCAAGAAAGTTTACCGCGCTGACCCAGGCGTCCTGCCACTCCGGCGCCTGGAACGGATCGGGCAACGTGAAGTATCGGGTGACGCGCTGTCGGCCGACTTTCACACTGACCAGGAATCCGGGAGCCGGCGGCAGGTGTCCCAGACGGCCTGGGCGGTTGCTGCAGAACCGTATGCCGCGCACGGTGGTCAGCCGGGCAGCCCGGGTCTGCGGCTGGGCCCGGGCCGCCACGTAGGCGCGATAGACACGCTGCATGCCGCCCAGTTCCGCATCGCGCGTGAGCGCCATGCGCCGGACCTTGAGGAAGGCGTCGCCGGTCATCCGCTCATGGCGGGCCGCGCCGGGCGCAGCCCGTCTGTGCCGGTCGATCAGCGAGTAGAACTCGTCATAGACCTGACCACCAATACAGCGACACACACGGAAGCCGTAGAGTCCGCGCGCCGGGTAGTCGAGCAGCTTGCAGGACATCGCCGAAGCCCCTTCAATCGTCTTGCGCGAAATATTACAACGGCGCCAGAATAGAGGCCAGCGCGTTGGATCGCGGGTCGGAGCGCCCGAATGTTCTGCGCGCGACAGCGCTCGCCGGGTCACCGCCAGGGCGCTTCCCGGAGGCGTGCAATCGCGCTTTCCCAATCCGCGGCAAGCCCTGCGCTCCGGAGTACTCTGGATGGTCAAGACATGGATCACCACGGCACCGGCGCGAATTGGGACAACCTGTACAGCCCGGGCGACGAGATCGAGCAGAAGCGCGCCTTCGTCACCCTGCTGATCGCCCAGAAGCGGCGCACTGACACGCTGCTCGAGCTGTCGAACGACGTGGTCTGGGAGACCGACGCGACCGGCCGCTTCACCTTCCTGAACCGCTCAGCGGTCGACCTGTTCGGCGAGCCGATTGCGCACCTGATCGGCCGCCACTTCCTCGGCTTCGACAAGCGCGAAGGCCGCAGCGCCAACCTGCGGTTCATGGCGACACTTCGTGCGCAGGGTGAGGCCCGTAACTTCATCACTTCGATCAACGTCGGCAAGTGCAGAAAACAGCTGACCATCAACGCGAGGGTGATCCTCGACGCTCGCGGGCTGATCGAAATGGTGTGCGGCACCATCCGCGACATCACCCGGCAGCATGAAGCCGAGCAGCGGTTGCGCGAGCAGGCCAGGCGTGATGCGCTGAGTGGCCTTTACAACCGCTCGGCCCTGATCGATCGACTCGAAAGCGAACTGCGCGCCGGGCGCTGCGGTGCGATGATCAAGATCGACATCGACCACTTCGATCGGCTCAACGAGACGCTCGGTCCGCGCGAGGGCGACGCGGTGATCCGCGCAGTCGGCAGCCTGCTCTGCGCAGAACTGGGTACCTCGGATCATTCGACGCTCTACCACCTCGGAGGCGACGCGTTCGCGGTCATCTGCAGCCCGATCTCGCGCAGAGCTGTCGCTGGCCTTGGCGAGCGCCTGCGCCTGGCGGTTGGCCGCCCCGGGCAGCGCCAGGGAGAGGCTGGCGACCTGCACGCCCCGCGCGAGGCAACTGCCCCGGCCAACCACACCGCCTCGGCCGGCGTGGTGCTGTTCCCCCGCGACGGGGACACCCCGGTCGAGCTGATGCGAAACGCCAGGGTGGCGATCAGCCGGGCGAAACAGGCTGGACGGAACTGCCTGATGTTCTTCCGAGCGCCCAGCCAGAGCCGTCCGCGCGCCAAGCAAGTGGCAAGTCCCGCGGGAACTGCCGGTCCGGATCAGGCGCGGGACAGATCGCCATCCGCGGGGCGGCGCCGTGACAGCCAGTAGGCGCCGATCAGCGTCTTCGCCTCGGTCAGTTCGCCGCTGTCTGCCATGCGCAAGAGGTCTGCGAGCCGCATCACCACCGGGGCCAGAAATTCGCCGTCCTCGCCCGGGTGACCGACATGGGTCAGGCCAGTCGCCAGATAAAAGTCGATCTGCTCATCGGCATAACCGACACAGGGCAGCACCTTGAACGCCAGCGCCAAAAGGGCCGCGCGATAGCCGGTTTCCTCGAGCAGTTCCCGCTCGGCGGTATGCAGGCTGGACTCTCCTGCGTCGATCTTGCCGGCCGGGAACTCGAGCGTCTCGACACCCACCGGGTAGCGGTACTGGCGAACCATCACCACCCGCTCATCATCGAGCATCGGCAGAATGATCGCCGCGCCCGGATGCAGAATGTACTCGCGGGTCGCCTCCCGGCCATCGGGCAACCTGACCCGGTCACGACGTACCCGCAACAGCCGGCCATCGAACACCGGCGTCGAATCGATCCGGGTTTCGCGGAACTCATCCATGGTGTCTTCGCGATCGCTGGTCATCGGCGGCTGTGGCGCACGGCTGGAAGCGCAGTCATCGGGCTACATCGACCGCTGGATCGCGAGCATGCACCAGGCCATCAGCGGTTGGGGCAGCAGCCCGAGCACCAGCACGGCGAGCCCGTTGAGCGAGAGCACCGCGCGCATGTCGGCGCCGATGTGCACTGGTGTCTCATCCACCGGCGCGTCGAAGTACATCAGCTTGACGATCCGCAGATAGTAGAAGGCGCCGATCAACGACATGACCACGGCAAACACCGCGAGCCAGACCAGATCGACACTGACCACCGCAGCGAGCACCGAGAACTTGGCATAGAAGCCAACGGTCGGCGGCACACCGGCCATCGAGAACATCAGCAACAGCATCAGAAACGCATACCAGGGTTCGCGCTTCGCCAGCCCGCGATAGTCATCCAGCTGATCCGCCTCGAACCCCTGGCGCGACAGAAGCAGGATCATGCCGAACGTGCCCAGGTTCATCAGAACGTAGACCGCCACATAGAACATCGAGGCGCCAAAGCCGAGCGAGGTACCCGCGAGGATGCCCAGCAGCAGGAAACCCATGTGCGAGATGCTCGAATAAGCAAGCATCCGCTTCAGGTTGGTCTGCGCGATCGCGGCGATGTTTCCGAGCGCAATCGACAGCACCGCCATCACGATAAGCATGCTGCGCCAGTCAGGCGCCAGCCCCTGCAGTGCCTCGCCCAGAATGCGCATGAAGAAAGCGAAGGCCGCGATCTTCGGCGCGGAGCTTATCAGCAGCGTCACTGCGGTCGGCGCGCCGTGGTAGACGTCAGGCACCCACATATGGAACGGCACCACGCCCAGTTTGAAGCCCAGACCGGCGACGATGAAAACGAGGCCGAACACCAGTACCGTGCGACTGCCCTCGCCACGAGCAATGACATTGGCGATGTCGGTCACCTGCAGTGACCCGGTCGCGCCATAGACCATCGACATTCCGTAGAGCAGCATGCCCGAGGCCAGCGCACCGAGAATGAAGTACTTCATCGCCGCCTCGGTCGCCACTGCCGAATCACGCTGCAGGGCGATCATCGCGTAAAGGGAAAGCGAGAGCAGTTCAAGCCCCAGGTAGAGCGTGATGAAGTGGTTGGCCGACACCATCACCATCATGCCGAGCACCGAGAACAGGGTTAGCGTGTAGAACTCGCCGCGATACATGTCGCGCGCGATCAGGTAGCGGCGGGAGTAGACCAGCAGCACCGACACGGCGAGCACGATCATCAGCTTGAGGGCGTCGGCCATGGCGTCGTCGACGAACATCACGCTGAACGTGTAGGCGGTGCCGGTCTTCGCCGTGGTAACCAGGATGATCGCGCACACCACCAGCGTGATCTGGCTGAGCGCCTCGGTGATCCAGCGCCGGTCGTCGCGCAGGAACAGATCGACAAGCAGCACCGTGCAGGCTGCACAGAGCAGAAAGATCTCGGTGGCAGCCGGGGCGAAGTCGGGGATCGGGATGTTCATCTCAGCGCAATCGCTCTATCGCAGCGGCAGTTTGCTCTGCGTCACATGCGCGAGCAGATCGTTGACCGAGGCGTGCAGCACCTCGGTGAAGGGCAGCGGATACAGGCCCATGCCCAGAACCGCGACCGCCAGCACGCCGAGCACCAGGGCTTCGCGGGCGGAAAGGTCCTTCAGTCCGGCCACCGCCGTGCTGGCGATCTCGCCGAACATGACCCGCTTGTACATCCACAACGTGTAGGCGGCCCCGAAGATCAGCGTGGTGGCCGCCAGAAAGCCATACCAGAAGCTCACCTGGATCGCGCCCATGATCACCATGAACTCGCCGACGAACCCGCTGGTTCCAGGCAGCCCGGCGTTGGCCATGCCGAACAGCATGAACATGGCGGCGAACACCGGCATGGTGTTGGCGACACCGCCATAGTCGGCGATCGCCCGGCTGTGCAGCCGGTCATAGAGTACCCCGACGCACAGGAAGAGCGCGCCGGAAACAAACCCGTGAGACACCATCTGGATCACCGCGCCCTCGATGCCCAGGTTGTTGAACAGGAACAGGCCAAGCGTGACAAACCCCATGTGGGCAATCGAGGAATAGGCGATCAGCTTCTTCATGTCGGTCTGCACCAGTGCGACCAGACCGATGTACACGACCGCCACCAGCGACAGGGCGATCACCACGCCGGCCAGGGTCTGGCTGGCATCGGGCACGATAGGCAGCGAGAACCGGAGAAATCCGTAGCCGCCCAGCTTCAACATGATGGCCGCCAGAACCACCGAGCCGCCGGTAGGCGCCTCGACGTGCGCGTCCGGCAGCCAGGTGTGCACCGGCCACATCGGAATCTTCACCGCAAACGCCATGAAGAATGCGAAGAAGATCAGCACCTGCGCCTCGAACGGGATCGGCAGCCGGTACCACTCGGCCAGCGAGAAAGTCCCGTTGGACAGGGTGTACAGGTAGATCAGAGCAACCAGCATCAGCAGCGAGCCAAGCAACGTGTAGAGGAAGAACTTGACCGAGGCATAGACCCGGTTCTGCCCGCCCCAGATGCCGATGATGATGAACATCGGGATCAGCGTCGCCTCGAAGAACACATAGAACAGCATGGCATCCATTGCCGAGAACACACCGTTCATCAGGCCGGAGAGCAGAAGGAATGACGCCATGTACTGCGCGACCCGGGACCCGATCACCTTCCAGCCCGCGATCACCACCAGCACGGTGGTGAAGCTGTTGAGCAGGATCAGCAACAGCGAAACGCCATCGATGCCCAGGTGGTAGTTGATGTTGAAGGCAGGCACCCAGGGCGCCAGCTCGAGAAACTGCATGCTGCCCTGCGCGGAGTCGAACCCGGTCCACAGGGGGATGGTGACCGCCAGCCCGGCGAGTGCACCGAGCAGCGCGATCACGCGGGCGAGCCCGGCATTACGGTCCGGGCCGGTCGCCAGTACCGCAATGGCACTGACGATCGGCAGCCAGATTGCAAGGCTCAGCAGCGGCACATTCATTGTCGGTGGTTCATACTGGGAACAGGCTTTGCGGGCGGTCTCGAGGGGCGGTCGTCACGGGCAGCGTAAACACAGGGGCTAGAACACCGCGCGGGTACGCGCGATCCAGAGGACGAGAAGGCCCAGCACACCGAGCAGCATGGCGAAGGCATAGGTGTAGAGGTATCCGGACTGGAGCTGCCTGGACAGCCGCGCGACCTGCCCGACCAGCCACGCCGATCCATTGACCATCACCCCGTCGATCAGCTTGATGTCGCCCACCTTCCAGAGGAATGTCCCGAGCGAGCGAAAGCCATCGCGGAACAGGAAGGCATAGATCTGGTCGAAGTAGTATTTCTCGAGCAGCAGCGTGTGCAGACCCTTCATCCGCGCGGCGAGCACCGCAGGCAGTTCAGGCCGCCTCAGATACAGATACCAGGCGAGGACGACCCCGGCCAGCGCGAGCCAGAACGGCGCCGTCACGAAGCCATGCAGTGCCATCTCGAGCGGGCCATGCAGGTGCGCCTTGAGGTGCTCGATCGCCGGGTGTGACCCGGCCACATGGATGGAACCGTCGAACCAGTCACCGAGCACCAGGGGCGACAAGGTGAGATAGCCGATGATCACCGACGGAATCGCCAGTGCGATCAGCGGCAGTGTCACCACCCAGGGGGACTCGCGCGGCTTTGCCGAGGCAGCATGGTGGTCGTGGTGGTTCCCATGGTCGTCCCTGACGTGCTCGTCCTTACGGTGGTGGTCGTCGTGGGCATGTGGGTCCGGCGGCGCCAGGTGATAGCGCTCCTCACCATGAAAGACCAGGAAGTACATCCGGAACGAGTAGAACGCGGTGATGAACACCCCAGCGGTCACCGCAAAGGTGGCGAACCCGGAACCGTACACCGTGGAATGCTCCACCGCGACGATGATCGAATCCTTGGAGTAGAAACCTGAAAAGAAAGGCGTGCCGATCAGCGCGAGCGAGCCGACCAGCGAGGTGATCCAGGTGATCGGCATGTACTTGCGAACCCCACCCATCCAGCGGATATCCTGGTTGTGACGCATGCCGATGATCACCGACCCGGCGGCGAGGAACAGCAGCGCCTTGAAGAAGGCATGCGTCATCAGGTGAAAGATAGCCACCGAATAGGCCGACGCCCCCAACGCAACGGTCATGTAGCCGAGCTGCGACAGCGTCGAGTAGGCGACGACCCGCTTGATGTCGTTCTGCACGATACCAAGCAGACCCATGAACAGCGCCGTGATGGCGCCGATGATCAGCACGAACGACAACGCCGTGTCGGACAGCTCGAACAGCGGCGACATCCGCGCCACCATGAAGATGCCGGCAGTCACCATCGTCGCTGCATGAATCAGCGCCGAGATCGGCGTCGGGCCTTCCATCGAGTCGGGCAGCCAGACATGCAACGGGAACTGGGCCGATTTGCCCATGGCGCCGATGAACAGCAGGATGCAGGTGACGGTGATCAGCGACCAGGGGACCCCCGGAAAGAGCTCGATGGTCGCGTTCTGCATGCTCGGTGCCTGGTCGAACACCTGCTGGTAGTCCAGTGTGCCGAACCATGCAAGCACCAGCCCGATGCCGAGCAGGAAACCGAAGTCTCCGACCCGATTCACCAGGAACGCCTTCAGATTGGCGTAGGTCGCACTGGGCCGCTTGAACCAGAAGCCGATCAGCAGGTAGGAGACAAGGCCCACCGCTTCCCAGCCGAAGAAAAGCTGCAGGAAGTTGTTGCTCATCACCAGCATCAACATCGAGAAGGTGAACAGCGAAATGTAAGAGAAGAAGCGCTGGTAGCCCGGGTCGTCATGCATGTAGCCGATGGTGTACACATGCACCATCAGCGACACCGACGTGACCACCAGCATCATCGTCACTGTCAGACTGTCGATCAGGAAACCGATCTCGAAGCTGAAGTCACCTGCAGTGAGCCAGGTGTAGACGCTGCCGTTAAAGGTGTTGCCGTTCATCACGTCCATGAACACAAAGATCGAGGCGGCGAGCGATACCGCCACACCGGCAATGGTCACCACATGTGCTCCACTGCGTCCGATCTGCCTGCCGAACAGCCCGGCGATCAGCGCCCCGAGCAACGGGGCCAGAGGAACAATCAGGTAGACCGCTTCCATCGTCATCGGCGCGCCCTCATCCCTTCAGGGTGCCGAGATCGTCGACATGGATGGTACGGAGGTTGCGGAACAGCGCCACCAGAATCGCCAGCCCGATCGCGGCCTCGGCAGCCGCGACCGTAAGGATGAAGAACACGAATATCTGGCCGGAAATATCCTGCAGAAAATAGCTGAACGCGATGAAGTTGAGGTTCACCGCGAGCAGGTTAAGCTCGATCGCCATCAGCAGGACGATGACGTTCTTCCGATTCAGGAAGATGCCAAGCACACTGATGGAAAACAGGATTGCACCCAGAATCAGGTAGTAGGACAGCGGCACCAACGGGGTGGCTCCAATTTTGGCTCGGCGTTTCGGCTCAGATTCGCAGTTCGGCTTCGCAGCCAGGATTCGTAGCGAAGATTCGCAGCTGAAATTCGACGTTCAGGTTCGCAAGGTTGTCGGTTGTTCGGGTCGTCTGCGGGTCGTTGGTTTCGTCGCGCGCGCCACCTGGGTGCCGCGCGCCAGCGAGGCTAAAGCTTGGGGGGTTGTGGCGTTTCGTCCGGCGGGGCCGATACGCCTTTTCGCTCCGAGGGCATGCTTACCAGCCGCACCCTGTCCTCGCGCTTCACATTCACCTGCATCGACGGATCGATGTACTTCGTGTTCTTGCGCGCCCGCAAGGTGAGCGCGATCGCTGCGACGATTGCCACCAGCAGGATCACCGCGGCCAGTTCGAACGGATAGACATACTCGGTATAGAGCACCAAGCCGATCTCGCGCGTGTTGCTGTAGGTCGACGTTACCGGCGGCGGTGGCGGGCGCAACGCCAGGCCGAACCAGGGCCCGGCGAGGGTGGCAGCCATGATACCCAGCAGCAGCAACGCCACTGGCAGCGCAATCGGCAGGATCTGCCAGAAGCCCTCGCGCACCCGATCGATATTGATATCCAGCATCATGATGACGAACAGAAACAGCACCATCACGGCGCCGACATAGACCAGCACCAGCGTTATCGCCAGGAACTCGGCATGCAACAGCAGCCACAGCCCGGCAGCGGAAAAGAACGACAGCACCAGGAACAGCGCGGCATGCACCGGGTTGCGCGCCGTGATGACGCGCAGCGCCGACACAACCAGCACGGTGGCGAGCACGAAGAAAACGATCTTCGGGAAGTTCATCGCGAACCCCGGGCATCAGTGCCGATGTCAGCGAAAACCGGCATCGGCCATCCTGTCTTTCGCAATCTGATCCTCATAGCGATCGCCGATCGCGAGCAGCATCTCCTTCGTGTAGACCAGGTCGCCGCGCTTCTCGCCGTGATACTCGAAAATGCGTGTCTCGACGATCGCATCGACCGGGCAGGACTCTTCGCACAGCCCGCAGAAGATGCATTTGGTGAGATCGATGTCATAGAGGGTGGTGCGTCGCGTTCCGTCATCCCGCACATCGGACTCGATAGTGATCGCCAGCGCCGGACAGACCGCCTCGCACAGCTTGCAGGCGATGCAGCGCTCCTCCCCGTTGGGGTAGCGGCGCAAGGCGTGAAGGCCGCGGAAGCGCGGACTCTGCGGCGTCTTCTCCTCCGGGTACTGCACGGTGATCTTGCGCGCGAACAGGTTGCGCCCGGTGAGCTGCATGCCGCGCAGCAACTCGAGCAGCAGGAACGCGCGGAAGAAGTTCCCGATACGGGTCAGCATCGCTTGTCTCCACAGGTCGGCACCCGTCGTGAGTTCATCACCGGTGGATTTACCATCGGCGAATCCGCTACCGGTGCATCAATAACCGCCAGGGTCATCAGCATCAGAACCACCACCGGAACGGGGCCCAGGTACGAATCGGATCCTGCAGTGCGACGCCCACCACCATGATCCAGACCAGAGTCAGCGGAATGAACACCTTCCAGCCCAGACGCATGATCTGGTCGTAGCGATAACGCGGGAACGTCGCACGCAGCCAGAGAAAACAAAACAGCAGGAACGCGATCTTGGCGAACAGCCAGTGCACGCCTGGCCCGAAGGCGAGGCCGACCACCGGGATCGCTGCCATCGACTCGATATACACCGGGGGCAGCCACCCCCCGAGGAACATCAGCGAGGCCAGCGCCGAGATCAGGATCATGTTGGCGTACTCGGCCAGGAAGAACACCGCGAATGCGGTACCCGAGTACTCGACATGGAAGCCGGCGACGATCTCCGACTCGCCCTCGGCCACATCGAATGGCGCGCGATTGGTTTCGGCAACCCCCGCGATGAAATAGACCATGAACAGCGGAAGCAGCGGCAGCAGGTTCCACGACCAGAATCCGCCTCCTTCCTGCGCGCGCACGATATCGCCCAGGTTCAGGCTTGCCGACACCATCAGCACGCCGACCAGGGCAAAGCCCATCGCGATCTCGTAGGACACGATCTGCGCTGCCGCGCGCATCGCGCCCAGGAACGCGTACTTCGAGTTCGATGCCCAGCCGGCGACGATCACACCGTAGACCCCCATCGAGGTCAGCGCCAGCACATAGAGCAGACTGGCATCGATGTCGGCGAGCACGGTTTCGGGTCCGAACGGCAGCACCGCCCAGGCGGCCAGCGCCGGCATGATCGACAGCGTCGGCGCGATCAGGAACAAAAACTTGTTCGACCCGCTGGGGACGATGATTTCCTTCAGGATCAGCTTGAACACATCGGCGAACGGCTGCGCGAGGCCGGCGGTCCAGCCCATGCCGAACGCCATCACCCGGTTCGGCCCGATGCGCAGCTGCATGTAGCCGATCACCTTGCGCTCGGCCAGAGTGAGGAAGGCCACGCAAAGCGTGATCGGAATGACGATCGCCAGGATCTTGACCAGCGTCCAGACGACTGGCCAGGCCGGGCCGAGAAGGTTCTCGAAGAACGCCATTGGCGTCGTCTCAGTTCACCGGCGCAGCGGAGACCGCCGCCGGTACAGCAACCCGCGCGAAGGCCAGCGCGCCGGCAACGGGGGACAGCAGGCAGGTCGCCTGATGACCTGCCGGCAGCAGCACACAGCCCTTGGGCAGTTGCGGGTCGCGCACCGCAGGAAACAGGGCTGAGCCCTCACCGCCCTGCGCTGGCACCCGGACCGAGTCCCCGTCCACCAGGGCGAGGTTGCTCCAGACATCGGACGCGAAGGCCGCCTCGATCGGTGCAGCGTCCCGTGTCTTCTGCAAGGCGGGCGCGCGGCGGGCGAGTGCATCGGCATCGTAGATACGCACCGGAGCGATCCGCTCGACGCGGGAACCGGTCGTTGGCAACGAGGCATCGATCGGCAAGCTGGCCAGCGTCGCCGGATCCAGGCGGTTGTCGCAACCGGTCGCTGGCAGCGTGTCCAGCGGGATCGCAGCGCGCACCGCCTCGGTCGAGTCCTGATCGAAACCGGGCAGCCCGAGCAGATTGCCCAGCACCCGCAACACCTTCCACGCTGGCCGGGTGTCTCCCAGCGGCTTGACCACACCGGCAAAACTCTGGGCACGCCCCTCGGTATTGACGAAGGTGCCGGCGGTCTCGGTGAACGGGGCGATCGGCAGCATCACCTCGGCATAGTCCAGGGCACGGTGTTCGAACGGCGACAGGGCCACCACGAACTCGGCCGCCTTCATCGCGGCCAGTGCGACCGCACCGTCCGCGCAATCCAGTTCCGGTTCAGTGCCCAGGAGCAGATACGCCTTGCGCGGCGCGGCGAGCATCGCCTGCGCATCCAGGCCGCCTACCCCGGGCTGCACCCCGGCAAGCGCAGCACCAACGCTATTGGCAGCCGCGCCGAGATGACCGAAGCGTGCACCGGTCATCGACGCCAGGGCCTGTGCCAGCACTTCGAGCTCTGCGAAACCAGGTTGCTGTGCAGCCAGATTGCCCAGCCAGACAATGCCACGCTCGGCCTGCACCAGATCATCGGCAACCCGCTGGGCCACCACTCCGACCTCGATCTTGTCGATCGCGGCTGCCACTGTCGCGCCCGGTGTCACCGCCTTCGCCAACGCGACAGCCTTGACCACCTGGGCGAGCGCATTGACCATTGCCGAGGGTGCGACCACCGTCTCGCTGCTCACCGGCATCAGCAGATCCTGCGCCAGCGGGTTGAGCAGATGCAGCCGCGCACCGCGCTTGGCCGCCTGACGCACCCGCTGCGCGAGAAGGGGATGATCCTTGCGCAGCACGCTGCCGATCACCAGCACCGCGTCTGCCTGCCCGACCTCGGCCACCGGCAGCCCGAGCCAGGGTGCCCCTGCGCGACTGGCGCCGGCACGAAAGTCGACCTGGCGCAACCGGTGATCCAGGTTTTCGCAACCCAGCCCGCGCGCGAGCTTCGCCAGCAGCAGCAGTTCCTCCAGCGTCTGGTGCGGCGTGGCCAAAAACCCCAATGACTCGGGCCCATCCCGGCCCACGATCGACTTGAGACGGGTGGCGACATGCTCGAGGGCCTGCTGCCAGTCGACCTGATGCCACTGACCATCGCGACGGACCAGCGGCCGGGTCAGCCGGTGTTCGGAGTTGAGCGCCTCGTAGCTGAAGCGGTCCTTGTCGGACAGCCAGCACTCGTTGACCGCCTCATTCTCCAGCGGCACCACACGCATCACCCGGTTGCCCTTCACCTGCACGATCAGGTTCGCCCCCAGGCTGCAATGCGGGCTGACCGACTTGCGGCGCGACAGCTCCCAGGTGCGGGCAGTGTAGCGAAACGGCTTGGAGGTGAGTGCACCGACCGGGCAGACATCGATCATGTTGCCCGACAGTTCGGAGTCGACCGTGCGCGCCACGAACGGCATGATCTCGCTGTGTTCACCGCGCCCGGCCATGCCCAGTTCCATCACCCCGGCGATCTCCTGCCCGAATCGAACGCAGCGGGTGCAGTGAATGCAGCGCGTCATGTCGGTGGCGATCAGCGGGCCTAGATTCTTGTTCGGCACCACCCGCTTCATCTCGTCGTAACGCGACTCGCTCGCACCGTAACCGACAGCGAGATCCTGCAACTGGCACTCGCCACCCTGATCGCAGATCGGGCAATCGAGCGGATGGTTGATCAGAAGAAACTCCATCACGCCCTTCTGCGCCTGCACCGCCTTGGGCGTGTGCGTCCAGACCTTCATCCCCTCGGTGACCGGTGTCGCGCAGGCGGGCAGCGGCTTGGGCGCCTTCTCCACTTCGACCAGGCACATGCGGCAGTTGGCTGCGATGGTCAGCTTCTTGTGATAGCAGAAGTGCGGCACATAGATGCCGAGCGCGTTCGCGGCTTCCATCACCATCGCGCCGTCGCGAATCTCCACCGGCTTGCCGTCGACTTCCAGTTTGGCCATCGTGCTATCCGTGTGTTGCCAGGGCTGCAGCAGCCGGCGGGTGTGCGCCTGCGCCAGGTTGGGCCGGACCACCGACCAGGCACCGCTTGTGATCGATATGGTGCTGGAACTCGTCCCGGAAAGCCTTGATGAACGCGCGCACCGGCATCGCCGCCGCGTCTCCCAGCGCGCAGATGGTTCGGCCCTGGATGTTGTCGCACAGGTTGAGCAGCAGATCGAGATCCTCCTGCCGGCCGCGGCCGGTCTCGATGCGCTCGACTACCCGGTACAGCCAGCCGGTGCCTTCGCGGCAGGGCGTGCACTGACCGCAGGACTCTTCGTAGTAAAAATAAGACAACCTGAGCAGGCAGCGCACCATGCAGCGTGTCTCGTTCATCACGATCACCGCACCCGAACCGAGAAACGAGCCGGCCTTCTGGATCGAGTCGTAATCCATATCGAGCGCCATCATCGTCGCCGCAGGCAGCACCGGCATCGACGAACCCCCGGGGATCACCGCCTTCAGCTTCACCCCGTCACGCATGCCGCCAGCCATCTCGAGCAGGGTCGCGAACGGTGTGCCCAGCCTGATCTCGTAGTTGCCCGGGCGGGCGACATCACCGCTCACCGAGAACACCTTGGTGCCGCCGTTGTTCGGTTTGCCGAGGTTGAGGAAAGCCTCGCCACCGTTGTTGATGATCCATGGCACGGCGGCGAACGTCTCGGTGTTGTTGATCGTGGTCGGCTTGCCGTACAGGCCGAAGGTCGCGGGAAACGGCGGCTTGAATCTCGGGTTCCCCTTCTTGCCTTCGAGCGACTCGAGCAGCGCGGTCTCTTCGCCGCAGATGTAGGCGCCAAAGCCATGGTGCGCATGCAACTGGAACGAAAACTCGCTGCCCAGGATGCGATCGCCCAGGTAACCCGCGGCGCGCGCCTCGTCCAGCGCCTCTTCGAAGCGCTCGTACACATCCCAGATCTCGCCATGAATGTAGTTGTAGCCGACCGTGATGCCCATCGCGTACGCACCGATTGCCATCCCCTCGATCAGGATATGCGGGTTGTAGCGCATGATGTCCCGGTCCTTGAACGTGCCCGGCTCGCCCTCGTCCGAGTTGCAGACCAGATACTTCTGACCAGCGTAGTTCTTCGGCATGAAGCTCCACTTGAGCCCGGTCGGAAACCCGGCTCCGCCCCGGCCACGCAGCGCCGATTTCTTGAGCTCGGCAATCACTGCGTCCGGCGGTATCTTCTCGGACAGGATCTTCCTGATCGCCTGGTAACCACCGCGCGCCTCGTAGTCGCGCAACCGCCAGTTGAGGCCATCCAGCCCCTCGAGGATGACCGCGTCCGGTCCGTAGATCCCGGCATTGAACGGGGGCAGGCAAAGCGGCGGCAACGGCGCGTTCACTTCGAGGACTCCTTGCGCAGGTCGGCCAGCAGAACATCCAGCCGATCCGGGGTCATCCAGGACAGCATGGTCGTATCGTTGTTGATCAGCACCGGCGCATCACCGCAGGCACCCATGCACTCGCCTTCCTTCAGCGTGAAGCAGCCATCAGCCGTGGTCTGGCCAAAGCCGATACCGAGCGTCTTCTTCAGGTGATCGGCAGCCACCGTCGCCCCCTGCAGGGCGCATGGCAGATTGGTACACAGGGTCAGCTTGTTGCGACCAACCGGGGCCATGTTATACATCGTGTAGAACGTCGCCACCTCGTACACCGCCACCGCCGGCATCCGCAGGTACCGGGCGACGAAGTCCATCGTTTCAGTGGCCAGCCAGCCCTTCTCGCGCTGCGCGATGGCGAGCGACGCCATCACCGCCGACTGCCGCTGCTCGGACGGATACTTGGCGATCTCGCGATCGATCTTCGCCATCGATTCCGGCGACAGCGTCGTGGAAGCGGGCTGGGGGGCGGCTGCGTACGCGGGTACGGGTGCCGGTGCCGATGCGTTCATCGTTCGCTCATCGATCAATCTCGCCGAACACGATGTCCTGGGTGCCGATGATCGCCACCACATCGGCGATCATGTGCCCGCGCGCCATCTCGTCGATCGCCGCCAGATGGGGGAAACCCGGGGCGCGGATCTTCAACCGGTAGGGCTTGTTCGCCCCGTCAGACACCAGGTAGATGCCGAACTCGCCCTTCGGATGCTCCACCGCTGCATAGGCCTCGCCCAGCGGCACATGCATGCCTTCGGTGAACAGCTTGAAGTGGTGGATCATCTCTTCCATGTTCATCTTCATGTCGACCCGGTGCGGTGCGGCCACCTTGTGGCTGTCCGAAATGACCGGCCCCGGGTTCCGGCGCAGCCAGTCGATACACTGACGCACGATCGCATTGGACTGGCGCATCTCCTCGATGCGCACCAGATAGCGGTCATAGCAGTCGCCATTCACACCGACCGGGATGTCGAATTTCATCTGGTCGTAGACCTCATAGGGTTGCTTGCGCCGCAGGTCCCATTCGATGCCCGAGCCGCGCAGCATCGGGCCGGTAAACCCGAGCTGCAGCGCCCGCTCCGGGGTCACCACGCCGATGCCGACGGTGCGCTGTTTCCAGATGCGGTTGTCGGTCAGCAGCGTCTCGTACTCGTCGACACAACCGGGGAAGCGTTCCGTGAACGACTCGATGAAATCGAGCAACGAGCCCTGCCGTGTTTCGTTCAACCGGCGCACGTCCGCATCGCTGCGGATGGTCGAGGGCTGGTACTGCGGCATGCGGTCGGGCAGATCGCGGTAGACCCCGCCCGGTCGATAGTAGGCGGCATGCATGCGCGCGCCAGACACCGCCTCGTAGCAGTCCATCAGGTCTTCGCGCTCGCGAAAGCAGTAGAGAAACACCGTCATGGCACCGATATCCAGGCCATGGGCGCCCAGCCAGAGCAGGTGGTTCAGGGTGCGGGTGATTTCGTCGAACATCACCCGGATATACTGGGCCCGCACTGGCGGCACCACGCCGACGAGCTTCTCGATCGCCATCACATAGGCATGCTCGTTGCACATCATCGACACGTAGTCGAGCCGGTCCATGTAGGGCACCGACTGCAGGAAGGTGCGCGTTTCGGCGAGCTTCTCGGTCGCCCGGTGCAGCAGTCCGATGTGCGGGTCGGCGCGTTCGATCACCTCCCCGTCCAGTTCGAGCACCAGCCGCAGCACACCGTGGGCCGCTGGGTGCTGGGGCCCAAAATTCATCGTGTAGTTCTTGATCTCGGCCATGGTCGCTCGATCAGCCCTTGCGGAAGCCTTCGCTGTCCGCGTAGTTGTCCTCGCGAATCACCCGCGGCACCACCTCGCGCGGCTCGATGGTCACCGGCTGGTAGATGACCCGCTTCTGATCCGGGTCATAGCGCATCTCGACATAGCCCGACACCGGGAAGTCCTTGCGAAACGGATGCCCCACGAACCCGTAGTCGGTCAGGATGCGGCGCAGATCGGGATGGCCTTCGAACACGATGCCGAACAGGTCGAAGGCCTCACGCTCGTACCAGTTCGCCCCGGCCCAGACCGCGGTCACCGAGGCCAGCGCAGGGAACTCGTCATCTGCGGCGAACGCACGCACCCGAAGCCGTGCGTTGTGTTCGAGCGACAGCAGGTGGTAGACGACCGAAAAGCGCGCACCGTCCCAGGCGCCATCGCCGTAGCCCGACCAGTCGACCCCGCACAGGTCTATCAACTGGGCGAAGCGCAGCTCGGCGCTGTCGCGCAGTCGGATCATCGCCTCGACAAGATGGTCAGCAGGCACCACCACAGTCAGTTCGTCATGGGCGAGCGTGACGCTGCCGGCAGCGCCAGGGAACAGCCCTGACAGGGCGGCCTCGACCCTGGCCTGAAGCTGGTCCGGAGGCAGGCTCATCGGGCGAAGGTGCTCTGACGCTTGATCTTGTTCTGCAACTGGATGATGCCGTAGAGCAGTGCTTCAGCGGTCGGCGGGCAGCCGGGCACGTAGACGTCCACTGGCACGATACGGTCGCAGCCGCGCACCACCGAGTACGAGTAGTGGTAGTAGCCACCACCGTTGGCACAGGAGCCCATCGAGATCACCCAGCGCGGCTCGGCCATCTGGTCGTAGACCTTGCGCAGCGCCGGCGCCATCTTGTTGCATAGCGTCCCGGCCACGATCATCACGTCGGATTGCCGCGGGCTGGGGCGGAAGATCACGCCGAAGCGATCCATGTCATAGCGCGCGGCGCCGGCATGCATCATCTCGACGGCGCAACAGGCCAGCCCGAAAGTCATCGGCCACAGCGACCCGGTGCGGGTCCAGTTGATCAGCTTGTCGGCAGAAGTGGTGACGAACCCCTGCTCGGCGCCGGGAAAGACATCAGTCACTCCCATTCGAGCGCCCCCTTCTTCCATTCGTAGATGAATCCAACAACCAGGATCAACAGAAAGATCGACATCGCAGCCAGGCCGAACCAGCCGATGTCGACGAGCACCACTGCCCACGGGAACAGGAACGCGATCTCCAGGTCGAACAGGATGAACAGGATCGCAACCAGGTAGTAGCGGACATCGAACTTCATCCGCGCATCCTCGAACGCCTCGAAGCCGCATTCGTACGGGGAGAGCTTCTCCGGGTTCGGCCGGTTCGCGCCCGTGGCCGAACTGGCGATCCAGCCTACCAACGGCAGAACCAGCCCGAAAGCGAGCCCTACGCCGATGAACAACAAAATGGGCAGGTAACCTTCTAGCACTGCTTGATCAACCGTCGAGTCGGGGGTTTGGCCGGCCGCCGGGGGTAGTCCGGGAAGTCGCGCGCGAATGAACAGTGCCGTCCGGAGCGAACGCTCGTGAGGACGCGTTCAGGTTTCCGTCAGCAGTGCGCCGGTGCCGCAATCTCTGGTGCCCACGATCAGACTCGAACTGACACGGCTTTCGCCACTGCCCCCTCAAGACAGCGTGTCTACCAATTCCACCACGTGGGCATACCAACTACCGAACTGCAGAGACTAACCCGGCGAGCAACCACGCGTACCTGTCCCGTGTCCTGCTTCGCCACCTCGATATTGTCGCTTACTTTCGACTAATCGTCCTTGCTTACTTCGGAATTTCCTGCGACTTCCGGTCCGCTTCTGCGGCGGGCTGGCCGGTAGACACGGAGGCGGGCGCAGATGAAGGTGCGGGTGCAACCCCCGCCGGCGCGCTGGGCGCGGGGATCGAGCTGGTACCCGGTGCCGATGGCACCTGGGCGGGCGCGGCAGGCACCCGCTCCATCAGGCTGCGCGACGGTCCGGAATGGGCTGCAATGTAGGTCAGCACCAGACTGGTGACGAAGAAAAATGTGGCCAAGACCGCGGTCATGCGACTGAGGAAGTTGGCCGACCCGCTGGAACCGAACAGGCTGCCGGCCGAGCCGCTGCCGAACGCCGCACCCATGTCTGCGCCCTTGCCGTGCTGGAGCAGTACGAAGACCACGATCGCGCCTGCTGCGAGGACGTGGAACACCAGGATCGAATTCTGAAGCATGTCTGTGACTTCCTGTCGTGACTTCCTGCAGTGACTGGCTGCAGTGACTTCATGTTTTAAGCGAACGCCCGGCACACTGGTGCAAAATCCTCGAACGACAGCGACGCGCCGCCGATCAACCCACCATCTACATCCGGCATCGCGAACAACTCGCGAGCGTTCGACGCCTTGACGCTGCCCCCATAAAGCAGTGACACCTCGCCGCCCGCCCGGCCGAGCCGTGAGCGCAGAAAGGCGTGCACCGCCTGCACCTGTGGCGGTGACGCATTGAGGCCGGTGCCGATTGCCCACACCGGTTCATAAGCAATGACGCATCTGGCCAGCGAATCCAGCCCGAGGGTCTCTACGCAGACTGCAAGCTGGCCGCCGACCACGGTTTCGGTCATCTCGGCCTTGCGCTCTTCAAGGGTTTCACCAACACAGATGATTGGAGTCAACCCGGCCGTCAGCGCCGCAGCGGCTTTCGCCGCCACCAGCGCACTGCTTTCGGCATGATGCGCCCGCCGCTCAGAATGGCCAACGATCACGTACGAGGTGCCAAATTCCGTGAGCATGGCAGCAGAGACCTCGCCGGTGAACGCCCCCTGGGCGTGGGCACTGACGTCCTGTGCGCCCCAGGCCACGGCACTACCCTTCAGCAGCGATCCTGCCTGGGCGAGAAAAGGGAATGGTACGCAAACGCCGACATTCCCCGTGCCCGCGGCACCTGCCGTGAAGTGGCCGGCAAGCGCAGCGAGCAGCACTGCATTGCGCTCGAGCGAGCCGTGCATCTTCCAGTTGCCCACCACGTGTTTCGCCCGCATCACCCGTCACCCGAATTAAACCCGCCAAGTATAGGCCGGCGGCTGGGTCAGGGTCAAACTGCAGGAGGGCGTCCGTGGAAACGGAGGCGTAAGTGACCGGCGGCGGCCGGATTCCGACAGCCCGCAGCTGTGGTGTCGCTGCGCCCGGCGCGGCTCAGCCGAACCGGCCGGTGATGTAATCCTCGGTCTCTTTCCGGCTGGGCTTGATGAACAGCGTCTCGGTGACACCGAACTCCATCAGTTCGCCGAGGTACATGTACGCGGTGAAATCGGACACCCGGGCAGCCTGCTGCATGTTGTGGGTGACGATCACTACCGTATAGTCACGCTTGAGTTCGTTGATCAGCTCCTCGATCTTCGCGGTCGAGATCGGATCGAGCGCTGAACAGGGCTCGTCGAGCAACAGTACCTCCGGCTTGATCGCGATGCCGCGCGCAATGCACAACCGCTGCTGCTGACCACCGGACAGGCTGTTACCGGACTGGTGCAGCTTGTCCTTCGCTTCCTTCCACAATGCCGCGCGGTTCAATGCCCACTCGACCCGCTCGTCCATCTCGGTGCGCCCGAGTTTCTCGAACAACCTGACCCCGAACGCGATGTTCTCGTAGATGGTCATCGGAAACGGCGTCGGCTTCTGGAACACCATGCCGACCTTGGCCCGGATCAGCGAAACGTCTTCTCGGGTCGAGAGAATATCGTCGCCGTCGAGCACAACCTTGCCCTCGGCGCGCTGCTCGGGGTAGAGCTCGTACATCCGGTTGAACACGCGCAGCAGGGTCGACTTGCCGCATCCGGAAGGTCCGATGAACGCGGTCACCCGGCGCTCGGGAATCTCCAGGTTGATGTTCTTCAGCGCGAGGAATTCTCCGTAGTAGAAATTCAGACCTTCGACCTTGATCTTGGTCGCGGCGACAGCGGTGTTGGCTGCTGGTGTGATTGAGCTAGCGAGCACGATCAGTCCTTTTTGCGGAAAATCACGCGGGCGATGATGTTGAGCGCGAGCACGCCCATGGTTATCAGGAACACGCCGGCCCAGGCCATCTTCTGCCAGTTCTCGAACGGGCTGAGGGCGAACTTGAAGATGGTGACCGGCAGGTTGGCCATCGGTTCCAGCAGGTTCATGCTCCAGAACTGATTCGACAGTGCAGTGAACAGCAGCGGGGCGGTCTCCCCGGCGATACGCGCGACGGCCAGCAGCACGCCGGTCACCACGCCGGCACGCGCCGCCTTGAGCGTCACCAGCATGATGACTTTCCATTTGGGCGCACCGAGTGCGTAAGCCGCTTCGCGCAACTGGTTCGGGATGAGCTGCAGCATGTTCTCGGTGGTTCGCACCACCACCGGAATCACGATCAGCGCCAGCGCCAGAATACCGGCCATGCCCGAGAAAGACTTCATCTTGGCGACCACGATCGCGTAAATGAACAGGCCGATCACGATCGATGGCGCCGACAACAGAATGTCATTGACGAACCGGGTGACCTCGCCCAGCCAGCTCTGGCGACCGTACTCGCCCAGATAAACACCGGCGAGCACGCCGATCGGTGTGCCGAGCAGGGTCGCCAGACTCACCATGACCAGCGAGCCGTAAATGGCGTTCGCCAACCCACCGCCGGGTACGTTCGGCGGTGGCGTCATCTCGGTGAACAGCGCCACCGATAATCCGCCCACGCCGAGAATCGCGGTCTCGATCAGAATCCAGAACAGCCAGAACAGACCGAAAGCCATCGCCGCCAGCGACAGTATCAGCGCCAACGCGTTGATCAGTTTGCGCCTGCGGTGCATGTGCAGGCGCGGGTCGTCGGCCGCCCAGACGCTCATGTCCGTCCCCCTTCACGCCTCTCGAGCGTCTTCAGCAGTAGCTTCGACACTGCGAGCACGATGAAGGTGATCAGGAACAGGATCAGGCCCAGCTGAATCAAAGAAGCTTCATGCAGGCTGCCCGGGTTCGCCTCCGCGAACTCGTTGGCCAGCGCAGAGGTGATGCTGTTGGCCGGATCGAACAGCGAAATGCTGTTGAGCTGGTTGACGTTGCCGATGACGAATGTGATGGCCATCGTCTCACCCAGCGCACGGCCCAATCCCAGCATGATGCCCCCGACCACGCCCGCCTTGGTGTAGGGCAGTACCACCTTCCAGACCACTTCCCAGGTGGTCGCACCCAGGGCGTAGGCGGACTCCTTGAGCAGCGGCGGAGTCACCTCGAACACGTCGCGCATCACCGAAGCGATGAACGGGATGATCATGATCGCCAGAATGATCGAGGCACACAGAATTCCAATCCCGATCGGCGGTCCCTGGAACAGTGCGCCGAGAACGGGCACATGGCCGAGTGTGTTCTGCAGCGGAATCTGGAAATAGTCGGAGAAGATAGGCGCGAACACCAGCAGGCCCCACATGCCGTAAACGATCGACGGCACCGCGGCCAGCAGCTCGATCGCGGTGCCGAGCGGACGGCGCAACCATCCCGGGGACAACTCGGTGAGAAACAGCGCAATGCCGAAGCTCACCGGCACCGCGATCAGCAGTGCGATGAAGGAGGTGATCAGCGTGCCGTAGATCATCACCAGCCCGCCGAACCGCTCTTTGACCGGATCCCACTCTGCGGTGTAGAAGAAAGCGGGCCCGAACTCCCGAATCGACGGCAGCGCGCCGAAAAGCAAAGAAACGATGATGCCCACCAGCAAAGCCAGGGTGACCAGTGCCGCGCCCGTTGTCAGCACCATGAACACCGTGTCGCCGAAGCGATCGTCCTTACGGAACCGCTTAGGGGCAGGCGCGTCCGGCTGTGCCCGCTCACGTGCCTGTTCACCGCCCAGGATCGCCTCCATTGTTCTATTTCCTCCGCTGGAAAGTCAGCGGGGAGACCGAATCATACGGCCACCCCGAAGGAGATTGTGGGACCGCCAGCGCTCTTTACTTGCTGTAGACCGGCTTCTTGTTGGCGTCAGTGATCTGTCCCCACAAGCTGCGGACCGACTTCACGACCGAGTCCGGCATCGGGACATAATCAAGGTCCTCCGCCGTCTTGCGCCCGTTGTCATACGCCCAGTCGAAGAACCGCAACACGGCAGTGGCGTTCTGTGGGCGGTCCTGGATGCGATGCATCACGATGAACGTCGCGCCAGTGATCGGCCATGCATCCTTGTGCGGCTGGTTGGTCAAGATCTGGTAGAAAGTCCTCGACCAATCCGCACCCACTGCAGCGGCCGCGAAGGTGCTGTCATCCGGGGCAACGAAGTTGCCCGCCGAGTTCTGCATCAACGCATAGGGCAGCTTGTTCTGGCGCGCATAGGAGAATTCGACATACCCGATCGAGTTGGGCAGTCGCTGCACGAAGGCGGTCACGCCCTCATTGCCTTTCCCGCCTGCGCCGGTCGGCCAGTTGACCGCTGCGCCCTCCCCGACCTTCGCCCGCCACTCGGGGTTCACCTTCGACAGATAGTTGGTGAAGATGAACGTCGTTCCCGAGCCGTCCGCCCGGCGAACCGGCGCGATCTGCGTGTCCGGTAACTTCAGGCCCGGGTTGAGCTTCACGATGGCCGGGTCGTTCCATCGGGTTACCTTGCCGAGAAAGATATCGCCAAGGAGTTCACCAGTCAGTCGCATCTGCCGAGTCTGCACGCCTTGAACGTTGATGATCGGCACCACCCCACCGATCACGGTCGGGAATTGGAGCAGACCGTCTTTCGCCAGTTCCTCGTCGGTCAGCGGCACATCCGATGCACCGAAATCGACGGTCTTGCCACGAATCTGGCGCAGGCCACCACCGGAACCGATCGACTGGTAATTGACCCTCACGCCAGTGGCCTTGTTGTAATCCGCGGCCCAGCGAACGTAGAGCGGAGCGGGGAAGGTCGCGCCCGCACCGACGATTTCCTGAACCTGCGCAAGCGCCAGCGGGGCGTTGCCTGCGAGTCCGGCCAGCGCCAGACCGATAATCAATTCTCTGCGTTTCATTGGAATCCTCACATCCTGAACGTCGTGTAGTAGCCGCGGAGTCTAGTGAGCGTGGATGACAGGACTGTTACACCCGGAAGGCTGAATCATGTCAGTTCCGTCAGCCCATGCTGGGCGATGGGGCAGGGGTGGCGGGGGATGGCAGCCGATCGTCATAGTTCTGTCATGAGGCACAGGTACCTTCCGGCGGCGAGATCGACTGCTGCGCTGGCCAGTTCGAATGCCTGCTGGAGGAGTTGGCTCGCCCTCCCCTCGATAGCTTCAGGAGTAGTGCTCATGCAACGTCGTATCTGGCTTATTGCCGCGGTCGCCTTCGCGGTTTCCGGCTGCGCCTCGATGAACCCGCCAGTGGATATCGTGGATACCGCCGCGCAATCACCCAACCTGACCACGCTAAGCGCAGCGATCAAGGCTGCCGGGTTGACCGCCACGCTGAAGGGTCCGGGCCCGTTCACCGTGTTTGCGCCGACCGATGCGGCCTTCAAGCAACTGCCTGCTGGCGCCCTCGAGAAACTGCTGAAGAATCCCGACCAGTTGCGCGCAGTCCTGACCTTCCACGTGATCAGCGGCCGGGTCACCGCGGCTGAGGTCAAGACCGGGCCGGCGAAGTCGGTGCAGGGTTCGCCGCTCTCGCTGTCTAAAGCCGGCACCTTCGTGATCGTCGAGGAAGCATCGGTGACCCAGGCCGATATCGTCGCCACCAACGGTGTGATCCATGTGATCGACCGGGTCCTCCTGCCGCCGGCGAAGAAGTAACTTTCGGAGCCCAGGCACAGGCCTGCGCCCAAGGCGGGTCGCGGCGGCGCACCTGCGTGCGCATCTCACCGCGTACCTCACTGCGCACTTTACTGCGCACCTTATTGATCCGGCCCGGGCCGAAATCCCGGGCCGTATCGGCTCGATTCAGGCCGCTGCCCGAACCGCAGTGGCGATCGACTCGGCCCAGGTTCGCGCCGTATCCTCGCGTTCGGATTCGACCATCACCCGAACCACCGGCTCGGTGCCGGAGGGACGCAGCAGCACCCGGCCGCCGTCGCCCAGGGCTTTGCGCGCGCCAGCGAGCACCTTCGCGACCTCAGGGTCGTCACGGTGGGCGTCGAGGTTGGCCAACCGCACATTGATCAACACCTGCGGGTAAAGTTGCAGCGCACCGGCCGCCTCCGCCAGGCTGCGCCCGCTGCTCGCCAGCGCCGCCAGCACCTGCAGCGCAGACACGATGCCATCGCCAGTGGTGTGCTTGTCAAGGCACAGGATGTGGCCGGAGTTCTCGCCGCCCAGTTGCCAGCCGCGTGCAAGCAGCAGTTCCAGCACGTAGCGATCACCCACCTTTGCGCGCTCGAACGGCACACCGCGCGCAGCAAGGGCGCGCTCCAGCGCCAGATTGCTCATCAAGGTACCAGCAACGCCGCCCTTCAGTTCACCCCGTTCCAGCCGATCGATCGCGATCGCATACAGCAACTGATCGCCGTCATAGACCTCACCCTGGTCATCGCACATCAGCAGCCGATCACCGTCGCCATCCAGCGCGATTCCGAGGTCGGCCTGGTTCGCACGAACCGCCTCGCGCAGCGTCGCCGGGTGGGTCGCGCCGAAGCTGCGGTTGATGTTGAAACCATCGGGCTGGTTGCCGATGGCGATCACGTCCGCGCCGAGTTCGTGCAGCACCGGACCGGCGACATGGTAGGTCGCCCCATGCGCTGAATCGACCACGATACGCAGCCCGCGCAGATTACGCTCGGCCGGGAACGTACTCTTGCAGAACTCGATGTAGCGGCCAGGGGCGTCAGCGATACGGCGCGCACGGCCGAGCTTCGCCGACTCGAGCGTGAGCAGCGGCTCGTCCAGCATGCGCTCGATCTGCAGTTCGGCCGCATCCGGAAGCTTGTTGCCGTCGCCGGAAAAGAACTTGATGCCGTTGTCGTCATAAGGGTTGTGCGAGGCGCTGATCACGATGCCAGCCGACAGCCGCAGCGCCCTGGCCAGATAGGCCACGGCCGGGGTGGGCATCGGTCCACACAGATAGACATCGACCCCGGCTGCGGACAACCCGGCCTGCAGCGCAGACTCCAGCATGTAACCGGAAACCCGGGTGTCCTTGCCGATCACCACCGACGGATGCGCCGCGCCGCGCGGGCGGGTCGACGCGGCCACGCCGCTGGCGAGCACGCGACCGGCAGCGTTGCCCAGCCGCATGACGAAATCGGGCGTGATCGGCGGCTCGCCCACCCGGCCGCGGATGCCATCGGTACCGAAAAACTTTCGCGTCAAGGGATAGTTCGTCTTTTCGAGGGGGAACGGGTTGACGCAAGCGGTAACGAAACCATCGACGATGGCGAAAGCCGGTCAGCGCGGGTTGCCGGGCGCTTCCCCACCGGCTGGTCCCCCGGGCCTCCGGTCAGGGCATGCCATACGGCCAGCACGTCCCGGGTCTCGCGCACGTCATGCACCCGTATTATGTCAGCCCCGTGAAGCGCGCACCACAGGGCGCCGCCAACGCTGGCCGCCTGCCGCTCATCGATCGACCGCCCGGTGATCGCGCCAAGCATCGATTTTTGCGACAGACCGACCAGGACCGCACAACCCAGTTCGCGCAGCCTGGGCAGCGCGCGAAGCAGTGCAAGGTTGTGCTCCAGTGTCTTGCCGAAGCCTATTCCCGGATCGACCGCGATCCGCTCGCGCACGATGCCGGCATGTACCAGGGCATCGATGCGCTCACTGAGGAAGCGGGTGACCTCGTCCACCACATCGGCATAGCGTGGGTCACGCTGCATCGTGCCTGGCGTGCCCTGCATATGCATCAGGCAGACGCCAGCCTCGCTGCCGGCAACCACATCCACCGCGCCTGGCATGCGCAGCGCATGGATATCGTTGACGATAGAGGCACCGGCAGCGATCGCAGCACGCATCACCGCTGGCTTGGCGGTATCGATCGACAGCGGCACCCGGACACCGGCCAGTCCCTTGATCACCGGCAGCACCCGCCGCAGTTCTTCCGCCTGGCTGACTGCCGCAGCGCCGGGTCGGGTCGATTCGCCCCCCACATCCAGAATGGCGGCGCCGTCTTCGATCAGCACCCGGCCATGCGCTACCGCCTGCTGCGCATCAAGATGACGCCCGCCATCCGAGAACGAGTCTGGGGTGACATTGATCACCCCCATCAGGCGAGGGGTGTCGAGCGTCAGACGAAACCCACCACAGGACCAGACTCGAGGCATCGAAGTCATCCAGCCCGCGAAGGGCACGCCGGAACGATCCACCCGGCCAAGACCGCCTCGGTCGGCACGGCTGCAAAGGGAAACAAAATGACTGCCCAGGCGGACACGGCCCGGGCAGCACTCTTCTTCAGATGAATCAGGCCTCGGTCGCCGGCGTCACCGTCGGCGCGGGCGCACTTGGGGGCGCCGACGAGCTGCCGCTGGACGGCGCTGAAGCCTGAATCGGCTTGGGTGGCCGGGGCGGCTTGCCATGCATGATGTCGTCGATCTGGTTGGCATCAATGGTCTCGAACTCCAGCAGGGCATTGGCCAACGCATGCATCTTGTCGGTATTCTCCTCGATCAGCCGGCGCGCCAGCGTGTACTGCTGGTCGATGATCCGGCGAATCTCGGCGTCTACCTGCTGCATGGTCGCCTCGGACACGTTCTTGTGGGTGGTGATCGAGCGCCCGAGGAATACCTCGCCCTCGTTCTCGCCATACACCATCGTGCCCATTTCCTTGCTCATGCCCCACTGGGTGACCATCTTGCGCGCAAGGTCCGTGGCACGCTCGAAATCGTTCGAAGCGCCGGTCGTCATCTGGCCCATGAACACTTCCTCGGCAATCCTTCCGCCGAACAGCACCGAGATGTTCTGCAGGATCTGCTCATGGTCCATGCTGTAACGGTCTTCCACCGGCAACTGCATGGTTACACCGAGTGCGCGTCCGCGCGGAATGATGGTGACCTTGTGCACCGGGTCGGTCTTGTCCAGCATGCGCGCGACCAGTGCATGGCCGGACTCGTGATACGCCGTGTTCTTGCGTTCACGCTCGGGCATCACCATCGACCGGCGCTCCGCGCCCATCATGATCTTGTCCTTCGCGCGCTCGAAATCGTCCATGTCCACCAGACGTTTGTTCTTGCGCGCTGCGAACAGGGCCGCCTCGTTCACCAGGTTCGCCAGGTCGGCACCGGAGAAACCCGGGCAGCCGCGCGCCAGGATGTCGGCCCGCACGTCCGGGGAGATCGGCACCTTGCGCATGTGCACCTGAAGGATCTGCTCGCGCCCGCGAATGTCGGGCAACGGCACCACCACCTGACGGTCGAACCGGCCCGGGCGCAGCAGTGCCGGGTCCAGCACATCCGGGCGATTGGTCGCGGCGATCACGATCACGCCGGCCGCGCCCTCGAAGCCGTCCATTTCCACCAGCAGCTGGTTCAAGGTCTGCTCGCGCTCGTCGTTGCCGCCACCAAGACCGGCACCGCGCTGGCGGCCTACCGCATCGATTTCGTCGATGAACAGAATGCAGGGTGCGTGCTTCTTCGCCTGCTCGAACATGTCGCGCACCCGGGCTGCGCCGACACCGACGAACATCTCGACAAAGTCAGAACCCGAGATCGAGAAGAACGGCACCTTGGCCTCGCCGGCAATCGCCCTGGCGAGCAGCGTCTTGCCGGTGCCCGGGCTGCCCACCATCAGCACGCCGCGCGGGATACGGCCACCAAGCTTCTGGAACTTGGACGGGTCGCGCAGGAAGTCGACCAGCTCGGACACTTCTTCCTTCGCCTCTTCGCAGCCGGCGACGTCGACAAAGGTGATCTGGTTGCTGTTCTCGTCATGCAACTTCGCCCGGCTCTTGCCGAAAGAGAACGCACCGCCGCGCCCGCCGCCCTGCATCTGGCGCATGAAGAAGACCCAGACCGCGATCAGCAAAAGCATCGGGAACCAGGACACGAAGATGTTCATCAGTAGCGAGGGCTCTTCATCGGGCTTCGCTTCGATCGATACACCGCTCTTGAGCAGGTCGCTCACCAGCCACGGGTCGGACGGCGAATAGGTCACGAAGCGCTTGCCATCGCCGCGCACGCCCTTGATGACCCGGCCTTCGATGGTGACCTTCTCCACACGCCCGGCTTTGACCTCCTCGATGAATTGGGAGTACTCGAGCGTGTTGCTCTGCACCTGGCGGGTGCTGAACTGCTGGAACACAGTCATCAGCACCAGGGCGATGACCAGCCAGATCGCGACGTTCTTCACCAGATTGTTCAAGCGCTACTCCTGCATGGATGGCGTGCGAGTGGCCCCGCACGAGAAACATCATTCTAAACCCGAAACCCGGTCTGCACTGTCCGGCAAGTCAGTCGACCAACCGTCGAGCCCCCCCCCTCTACTGCAGCAACCGAAAGGGTGGGTGTTCCCGGGTTGTTCCCCGGGTCGTTTCCTATATCGGCTGGTTCCGGAAAAAAGTTACCGTTAACCACCTGCCAGCGCCGCGACAAAGCAGGATTTCGGCCGCCGGCCAAGCAGAAACTGTTCGCTGCTGCGGTCCCGGGATGCAGCCGGCTTGCGGCTGGTCACCGTGTGGAACGCCGCCAGCATCTGGCTGCGAAACGCCGGATAACCCTCGCCCTGGAACGTCTTCACCAGAAAAGCCCCTTCCGGACCCAGCCTGGCGCATGCGAACTCCAGAGCCATCTCCGCCAGATTGACCGCCCGTGCCTGATCCATCGAGGCAATGCCGGAGATATTGGGGGCCATGTCCGAAAGCACAAGGTCGACCCGGCGTCCGGCCAGCTGCCGGTCCAGCTCGACGAGCACTGCGTCAGTCGTGAAGTCACCCTGAATCACGTCGACCCCGGCCAGCGGCGCCATTTCCAGCAGATCGACCGCGATCACCCGCCCGCCGGGGTGCACCCGGCGTATCGCCAGCTGGGCCCAGCTGCCGGGCGCGGCACCCAGGTCGACCACGGTGGCGCCGGGGCGCAACAGCCGATCCTTGTCGTCAATCTCGGACAGCTTGTAGATCGCGCGCGAGCGGAAACCCTCCTTCCGCGCGCGCTGCACATAGGTGTCGTTCTCGTGTTCCCGCAACCAGGTCTGGCTGCTGTTGCTGCGCTTCATTTCGCCAGGGCCCTTTCCGCGCGCACCGTCTACGGCTGACGGACCGTGCGCTCTTCGGCCACGAAGATTACACTTCGCGCCCCTGCTGCGCCGCACGGGTGCGCGCACATGTGTCTCCCGGTGCTGATCTCCGGCGACCGTCCCGCCCTTCCCTGCCAATCGAACGAGCCGATATGCCTGCCCTGGAACTCACTACACCGGAACGCCGGGCGCTCAAGGCCGAGGCTCATGCCCTGTCTCCAGTTGCCGCGATCGGCAAGGCCGGCATTACCGAGTCGCTGCTCAAGGAAGTCGACCTGTGCCTGCGCAGCCACCAGCTGATCAAGGTGCGGGCCGCCTCCGACGACCGGCAGGAGCGCGAGCTCTGGCTGGCCCAGCTCGCCGAGCGCCTGGACTGCGCGCCGGTGCAGAGCATCGGCCGCATCCTGATCCTCTGGCGCCCCCGCCCGGAACAGGCGGAGGCCGCTGGCGCCAACCGTCGATCCACCCGCAGCGCGAAGCTGGGCACGTCCGGGCGGCATCGCACGAAACGCAGCCACCAGTCCCACTGATCCGGTCGTCGGCGCCGCCAGCGCAGCCAGCGTCGTGACCACCGGTTCAGGTGCCCGCGTAAGACGTCTTGGTCAGATGTACTTCACGTCGAGCACTTCATACTCACGGGCCCCACCGGGGGCCTGCACCTCGGCGATGTCGCCCGAGTACTTGCCGATCAGCGCGCGCGCGATCGGCGAAGAAATGCTGATCTTGCCCGACTTGATGTCGGCCTCGTCGTCGCCGACGATCTGATAAGTCACCACATCGCTGCTCTTCAGATCCTCCAGTTCGACGGTGGCGCCGAACACCACCCGCCCCTCGGCGTCGACCAGTTTCGGATCGATCACCTGGGCATTGGACAGCTTGCTTTCGATCTCGGCGATGCGGCCCTCGATAAACCCCTGGCGCTCCTTCGCCGCATCGTATTCAGCGTTCTCCGACAGGTCGCCATGCGCACGCGCCTCGCTGATCGCCGCGATCACCTGGTGCCGCTCCACGGTCTTCAGCTTGTGCAACTCGGCGCGCAGCTTGCCTGCGCCGACCACGGTTACCGGAATAGTCGCCATCTGACGGCCTCGAGGAGAGTTGGAAGTTTGGACGGAAAGTCAGAGCGGATGCCGGTCCGACCCGGTTACCAGGTCAGCCGGTCGGCGGGTCGGAGGGTCGGCGGGTCGGCGGGTCGGCTTGACAATGGGTCAATGGGTCAATGGGGTCAGCGGGTCAGCGACTTGTGCAGCCCCTGCAGATCGTAGACCTTCATGCCGCGGATGTCGCGCATTCCATAGGCAGCGGCGCGTGCGCCGGCCACCGTGGTGAAGTTCGCAATCCGGCTCTGCAGCCCTGCGGCACGGATGGAGTACGAGTCCTGGATGGCGGCGCGCTTTTCCTCGACGGTGTTGATGATCAGGGCAATCTCGCCATTCTTGATCATGTCGACACAGTGCGGCCTGCCCTCGGTCACCTTGTTGACCGCGGAGACCGGCAGGCCCGCAGCTTCCAGCGCCGCCGCGGTGCCGCGAGTAGCAATCAGCGAGAAGCCGAGCTCGTGCAATACCCGGGCCACCTCGATGGTGCGCGGCTTGTCGGCATCGCGCACGCTGATGAATACCCGGCCGCTGCGTGGCAGCCGCTCCCCGGCGGCCATCTGCGCCTTGACGAAAGCCTCGGCAAAGCTCTCGCCCACCCCCATGACCTCGCCGGTGGACTTCATCTCGGGTCCGAGAATCGAATCGGCCCCCTGAAACTTGGCGAACGGGAACACCGCTTCCTTGACCGAGAAATAGTGCGGCACGACCTCGGCGGTCACGCCCTGGCTGGCCAGCGACTGCCCGGCCATGCAACGGGCAGCGATCTTGGCGAGCGGCAAGCCGGTCGCCTTGGACACGAACGGCACGGTGCGCGACGCCCGCGGGTTCACTTCCAGGACATGGATCTGGTCACCCTCAGGTGTGGACTGGATCGCGAACTGCACGTTCATCAACCCGACAACCTTCAGCGCCCGGGCCATCGCCACAGTCTGCACCCGCAGCTCGTCCTGCAGCGCGGCTGACAGACTGAACGGCGGCAGCGAACAGGCCGAGTCACCCGAATGAACGCCAGCCTGCTCGATATGCTCCATGACGCCACCGATCAGCACCGCCTTGCCGTCGCTCACCGCATCGACATCGACTTCGATCGCATCGTTGAGAAAACGGTCGAGCAGCACCGGGGAGTCGTTCGATACCTTCACTGCCTCGCGCATATAGCGCTCGAGGTCGGCCTGGCGATGCACGATCTCCATCGCCCGCCCGCCGAGCACATAGCTCGGACGCACCACCAGCGGGTAGCCGATCTCCTCGGCCAGTGCCAGCGCCTTCTGGGCACTGCGCGCCGTGCGATTGGGCGGCTGCCTGAGCTTCAACTTGTGGATCAGCTTCTGGAAGCGCTCGCGGTCCTCGGCGACATCGATCGAGTCGGGTGACGTGCCGATGATCGGCACCCCGCAGCGCTCCAGGTCGCGCGCCAGCTTGAGCGGGGTCTGCCCGCCGAACTGCACGATCACCCCGAACGGCTTCTCGATGTCGACGATCTCGAGGACGTCCTCGAGTGTCAGCGGCTCGAAGTACAACCGGTCCGAAGTGTCGTAGTCGGTCGACACGGTCTCCGGGTTGCAGTTGACCATGATGGTCTCGAAACCGTCCTCGCGCAGCGCCAGCGCGGCATGCACGCAGCAGTAGTCGAACTCGATGCCCTGCCCGATCCGGTTCGGGCCGCCACCGAGCACCATGATCTTCTTGCGGTCGGTCGGTCTGGATTCGCATTCCTCGTCATAGGTCGAGTACATGTAAGCGGTCGAGGTCGCGAACTCCGCGGCGCAGGTGTCGACCCGCTTGTACACCGGACGGATGCCGAAACCGTGGCGGCGCGCGCGCACTTCGTCCTCGGTCGCCTTGGTCAGATAAGCCAGGCGCCGGTCGGAGAACCCCTTGCGCTTCAGCATGCGTAGCTCGGCCGAATCCAGATCGGTCAGCGCGCGCTTCTCGATCGACAGCTCCAGGTCGACCAACTCCTTGATCTGCACCAGGAACCACATGTCGATCCTGGTGAACTGGTGCACCTCCTCCAGCGACATGCCGACACCAAACGCATCGGCGACAAACCAGAGCCGCTCCGGGCCGGGATAGGCCAGTTCGTCGGCTATCGTCTCGCGATCGACCGTCTTCAGATTGAAGCCATCGACGCCAGTCTCCAGGCCACGCAACGCCTTGTGCAATGACTCCTGGAAGGTGCGACCGATCGCCATCACTTCGCCGACCGACTTCATCTGGGTGGTCAGCCGCGAATTGGCCTGCGGGAACTTCTCGAACGCGAAACGCGGGACCTTGGTCACCACATAGTCGATCGTCGGCTCGAAAGACGCCGGGGTGGCGCCCCCGGTGATCTCGTTCCTGAGCTCATCGAGGGTGTAGCCGATCGCCAGCTTGGCGGCGACCTTGGCGATCGGGAAACCGGTCGCCTTGGAGGCGAGCGCCGAGGACCGCGACACGCGCGGGTTCATCTCGATGATGAAAATCCGGCCATCGGTCGGGTTGATCGCAAACTGCACGTTCGAGCCGCCGGTCTCGACCCCGATCTCGCGCAGGCAGGCGATCGAGGCGTTGCGCAGGATCTGGTATTCCTTGTCGGTCAGGGTTTGCGCAGGCGCGACCGTGATCGAATCGCCGGTGTGCACCCCCATCGGGTCGAGGTTCTCGATGGAGCACACGATGATGCAGTTGTCGTTGCGATCGCGCACCACCTCCATCTCGAACTCTTTCCAGCCGATCACCGATTCCTCGACCAGCACTTCCTTGGTCGGCGAGGCCTCCAGCCCGCGCTCGATGATGGCAACGAACTCCTCGCGGTTGTAGGCGATGCCACCACCGGTGCCGCCCAGCGTGAACGACGGACGGATGATCGTCGGATAGCCCACGCTCGCCTGAACCTGCAGCGCCTCTTCCATGCTGTGGGCGAGCGCCGAACGCGGGCTGGCCAGCCCGATCCTGGCCATCGCACGCTTGAACTTCTCGCGGTCCTCGGCCTTGTCGATCGCCTCGCGCGAGGCGCCGATCAGCTCGACCCCGTACTTTTCGAGCACGCCATGCTTGGCCAGATCGAGCGCGCAATTGAGCGCCGTCTGCCCGCCCATGGTCGGCAGCAACGCCTCGGGCTTCTCGATGGCGATCACCCGCTCGACCATCTGCCAGGTGATCGGCTCGATGTAAGTGGCGTCTGCCATCCCCGGGTCGGTCATGATCGTCGCCGGGTTGGAGTTGACCAGCACGACCCGATAGCCCTCGTCGCGCAGCGCCTTGCAAGCCTGCGCGCCGGAGTAGTCGAACTCGCAGGCCTGGCCGATGACTATGGGCCCGGCGCCGATGATCAGAACAGTGTGAATATCAGTACGCTTAGGCATGGCCTGCCTTGTTGATCCGGCAGGCCTGGCCGATGACTATGGGCCCGGCGCCGATGATCAGAACAGTGTGAATATCAGTACGCTTAGGCATGGCCTGCCTTGTCCATCCGGCAGGCCTGGCCGATGACGATAGGCCCGGCGCCGATGATGAGGACGGTCTTGATATCGGTACGCTCAGGCACGGCGCACCTCCATCATGCGGGTGAAGCGGTCGAACAGATTGCCGATGTCATGTGGCCCGGGACTCGCCTCGGGATGCCCCTGGAAGCAGAACGCCGGCCGGTCCGTCCGTTCGAAGCCCTGCAGACTGCCATCGAACAGGGACACATGGGTTACCCGGGCGGTCGCCGGCAGCGTGTCCGGATCCACCTCGAAACCATGATTCTGACTGGTGATCATCACCCGTTTGGTATCCAGGTCCTGCACCGGGTGATTGGCGCCGTGATGGCCGAACTTCATCTTCCGCGTCTTCGCCCCGCTGGCCAATCCGAGCAACTGATGGCCCAGGCAGATGCCGAATATCGGCACCTGGTGGTCGAGCAGGGTGCGGATCGCGCTGATCGCATAACTGCAGGGCTCCGGATCGCCCGGCCCGCTGGACAGGAACACCCCATCGGGCTTCATCGCCAGCACGTCGGCGGCCGGGGTCTGCGCCGGCACCACGGTAAGCGCACAGCCGCGGCTCGCCAGCATGCGCAGGATGTTTCGCTTGACGCCGAAGTCGTAGGCGACGACATGGAACTTCGGCTCGGCGAGTTGGGCGGGTTCACTATAGCCGCTGCCCAGTGCCCACACGCCTTCGGTCCAGCGGTAGGTGCGCTCGCAGGTGACGACCTTTGCCAGGTCCATGCCGGCGAGCCCCGGGAACCCACGGGCTGCGGCAATCGCCGCGTCGATATCGATCGGCTCACCGATCGACGCAGCAGCCACCAGGCAGCCGCCCTGGGCGCCCTTCTCGCGCAGGAGGCGGGTCAGTTTTCGGGTGTCGATCTCGGCGATACCGGGTACACCGGCGGCTTCCAGATAGCTGGTCAGCGTCCGGGTCGAACGGAAATTGCTCGCCACCATCGACAGGTCGCGGATCACCAGGCCGGCCGCCGAGACCCTGGCCGACTCGACATCTTCCGGATTGACACCGACATTGCCGATATGCGGATAAGTCAGCGTCACCAGTTGCCCGGAGTACGACGGATCGGTGAGGATCTCCTGGTAGCCGGACATCGAGGTATTGAACACGACTTCGCCGACCGAGCGCACCGGGCCACCGATCGACAGGCCGTGAAATGCCGTTCCGTCGGCAAGCGCAAGCAGAGCGGGCGGACGGGCTGACACGACTGAACTTCTCCAGAACTGATGGCAACCTGGACCGGGCACGCACCGGGCTGCGCGAAGCATGCCGCAAGGCGTACTACACGACTGACTCGGCGCCCACCCCGGGGCTGCACACACTGCGACGCTGCGAGCAGGGCTGTCGGCACAAGTCGTGCCTTGTGCGTGCAATCCCGGGTACGGACCGCATGCACCGCCCTGCGTAATATTTCACTGATTATACGCGAACCGACTGCGGCCGGGCCACAGCGCGATCGAGCGCTGCTCCAACGCGACCGGCGACAGCCCTGTCCCGGGACTGGATTCGGTCCGGCCGGGCAGCCCGGCGTTCAGCCCGGATCGCGCAATCCAAGCACGTCCTGCATGTCGAACAACCCGCTGGCGCGCCCGTCCAGCCAACGCGCAGCGCGCAGCGCGCCCAGCGCATAGTTGGATCGGCTGGACGACCGGTGGGTGATCTCGAGCCGCTCTCCAGCCCCGGCGAAGAACACGGTGTGATCGCCGACGATGTCACCACCACGGGCGGAATGGAAACCGATCTCGCGCACAGTGCGCTCGCCGGTAAGCCCCTCGCGGCCGTACACCCCGTCGCGCGCCAGATCTCGGCCGAGCGCGGCTGCGGCGGCTTCCCCTAGCCGCACCGCCGTTCCCGAGGGCGCATCGATCTTGTGCTTGTGATGAATCTCGAACACTTCGACGTCATAAGCGTCGCCCAGAATCCGCGCCGCCGTCTCCACCAGTTTGAACGCGACGTTCACACCGACACTCATGTTCGGCGCCACCACCATGGGAATCCGGGTACCGGCCTCGGACAGGCGCTGCCGGTCCGCCGGTTCGAAGCCGGTGGTGCCGATCACCATCGACACCCCACGCGTCACGCACTGTGCGGCATGCTCCAGCGTCGCCCGCGGCACGGTGAAATCGATCAGCACATGCGCGCCGTCCAGCGCTCGGGCGATGTCGGCCCCGATCACCACGCCGGTATTCGCGCCAGTGCCTTCTGCGGCATCCCGTCCGATCGCCAGGCTGTCAGGACGATCGAGCGCGGCATGCAGGCGCATCTGCGGCGCGCGCACCACCGCCTCGATCAGGGTACGGCCCATTCGACCGGAAGCCCCGGCGATGACGACGTTCAACATCCGCTCCATTTCGCCTCCTGGCGGCTTCGATCAGTCCCAGCCGCTGCACAGTTCGTTGAGTAGCTACAGGCCGATACGCTGGAAGATACGGCCGAAGAACCCGCGCTCGGGCACCGGCTCGGCCGGGGGCGGGGACGGGGGCGGGGGAGGGAGTTTCGGCGCAGCGCCGGCAGCCGCAGACGCAGGGGTCTTGATCGGCGCCGCACCCTGGGAACCCGGCAACAGTGGCTTGGCTGTGCCGGAGCCGGCAACCACGTCGCCTTCTATGCGCAACAGTGCATCGCCAGCGAACACGACCGTCACCCGCCGCTGCTCAGTCGGCTCGCCCCGGCGTTGGTGAAAATAGACATAGTCCCAGCGATCGTCCCGGAACACGTCGACGATCAGAGGCGTGCCCAGCGCGAAGCGCACCTGCGACCGGGTCATGCCCAGCTTGAGCTTGTCCAGCGACTCCTGGACGATGACATTGCCCTGTTGCACCGGCACGGTGTGCACAGTGGGCACGCGCGAAAGGCCACAGCCGCCGAGCAGGACGGCGGTGCAGATCACCATCGGACACAACGGAATGGACAGCGGGCGGAGCAAGTAGTCTCGCCGGACAGGCTGCTGCAGACACGACATGGCACAGGGGCGGCCGGAACGATGCGCGCCGACCATGGATGCGAGGTCGTATATGATAACGCTCATCGGGACATCCACCGAGGGGACCGACAGGCGATGGGAAGATCAGAAGAGCTCAAGACGATCGGCCTGAAGGTCACCACGCCCCGCCTGCGTATCCTGAACCTGTTCGAGACCAGCGCAGTCAGGCACATGTCGGCCGAAGACGTCTACCGCCAGCTGTCCAGGGACGGCATCGACCTCGGCCTGGCCACGATCTACCGGGTGCTTACCCAGTTCGAGCAGGCCGGGTTGCTGGAGCGGCATCACTTCGAGGGTGACCGGGCGGTGTTCGAGCTCAAGCGGGACACCCACCATGATCACCTGGTCTGCCTGCAGTGCGGCCGGGTCGAGGAGTTCTGTGACCCGCAGATCGAGCGCCGGCAGGAGAAAGTCGCAGCGCAGCGGGGCTTCACGATCGTCGATCACTCCCTCTACCTTTACGCCGACTGCCAGACCCGGGACTGCCCGCACCGCGCAGCGCAGGCCGCAGCACAGGCCGCACCTCAGGCCGCACCTCAGTCCTGAAGCCGATCACCCCGGCCAGCTGCGTCCCAGCGGCCAGGGCACAGACCCCGTATGGGGTCTGTGCCGGGTCTGTCCCGGGTCTGTGCCCGCTTCCGCGCCCCTGGAGACCGGCCACACCTGCGGTGCGAACTGCAACCATGATGTCTAGTCGCGCTGAGCGTTGCGCAGCAGCTCGTCTGCGTGCTGGCGGGTAGTGGCGGTGATCTTCAACCCGCCGAGCATGCGCGCGATCTCCTCCACCCGCGCCAACGCGTCCAGCGGCTCCACCCGACTCACTGTCTGGCCGGCGACTGTACGCTTGACCACCTGATACTGCCTGCGGGCACTGGCTGCCACCTGCGGCAGATGGGTGACACACATGACCTGGCGAGTCTCGCCGAGCTCGCGAAGCAGCCGTCCGACGATCTCGGCGACGCCGCCACCGATGCCTGCGTCGACCTCGTCGAACACCAGCACCGGCGTGCCGGTGACCGCACTGGCGACCTTGCGCAGCGCCAGACCGATGCGTGACAGTTCACCGCCGGAGGCCACGGTAGCCAGCGGCGCCATGGGCATGCCGGGGTTGGCCGACACCCGGAACTCGATCTGCTCGTCGCCATGCCGGCCGCCCTCGACCATCCTGTCAACTTCAGCGCTCACGCCCGCCTGGTCAGCACCCGACTCGCCTGCGGCCGCGCGCACCGGCAGCAGCGCGATCTCGAACCGGCCACCGGACATCGCCAGCGTCTGCATCGCCGCGGTTACCGCTCGACCGAGCGTGTCCGCGGCTCGCCGGCGCGCTCTGGTGAGCAGCGCCGCCGCTTCCCTGTAGCCGGCGCGTGCAGAAGCCTCCGCCGCGGCCAGCGCTTTCGGATCCGCCATCTCGTCAAGCCCACGTAACGCAGTCTCCAACCGCTTGCGCAGCGCGTCCAGCTCCGCCGGCGGCACCCGGAACCGGCGCGCCGCATCCTGCACCGCCTCGATCCGCGAATCGAGCTCGCGCAGGCGGGTCGGATCGACATCCAGACGATCACGGTAGTGACGCAGTTCTCGTACCGCCTCCTTCAACTGGGCGTCCGCGCCAGCCACCAGTTCGAGCGCGGCCTCCGCCTCGCGGTCGAGCGCCGCGCTGTCGCGCAGGCGCGCCAGCACCGCGCCGACCTGCGCCAGTGCAGCCATCTCGCCATCGCTCAGCGCGGCGAGCGCCGACTCGGCACCCTCGATCAGCGCGGATGCGTTGCCAAGCCGGGCATGCTCGGCGTTCACCGCCTGCCAGTCCACGGCATCGAAGCCGAGCGTCGCCAGCTGGGCGGTCTGCCACTCGAGCTCCTCGCGCCTGGCGGCAAGCGCCGCGTGGTCGCGTTCGGCCGCGATACGCAGATTGCTGGCCGCCTGCCACTGCTGCCAGGCCCCGGCCACCCGTTGCGCCAGGATGGCATGCCCGCCAAAGCCATCGACGATCGCCCGCTGCTCGGCAGGCTGGGCAAGCGACTGGTGTGAGTGCTGGCCGTGGATATCGACCAGCTGCCGCCCCAGCTCGCGCAGCTGACCCAGGGTCACGGCGCGGCCATTGATGAAGCTGCGCGAGCGCCCGCCGGCATCGATCACCCGGCGCAGCAGGCAGGCGCCGCCCTCGGCGTCGGCCAGCTCATGACTGGTTAGCCATGCCTCCACCCCGGCGTTGCCGGCAGGGTCGAAATCAGCGGACAGTTCGGCCCGATCCTTGCCGGGGCGCACCACGCCGGCGTCGGCACGGCCACCGAGCAGCAGCCCGAGCGCATCGATCAGGATCGACTTGCCGGCGCCGGTCTCGCCGGTGAGCGCGGAAAAACCGGCATCGAACTCGAGCTCCAGCCGGTCCACGATCAGAAAGTCACGGATCGACAGCCCGCGCAGCGCAGCCGCCGGACCCGGGGTCGTCTGGACGGCAGGCTCGGTCGCCACGGCTACAGCGATTCGCTCCACTTCAGCTTCTCGCGCAGCATGTTGAAGTAGTCATAGTCATCAGGATGCAGCAGCATGACATCGTGATCCGACCGGCGAACCCGCAGCCGGGTGTCGCCCGAAAGCATCGCGTCCGAATGGCTGTCGAAACGCACTATCGCTTCACTGCCAGCATGCATCCGCAACTCGATGTTCGCGCTCGCTCCGACGATGATCGGGCGATTGGACAGGGTGTGCGGACAGATCGGCACCAGGCTCATCACCGCCAGCGACGGATGCACGATCGGCCCGCCGGAAGACAGGGCGTAGGCGGTGGAGCCGGTCGGCGAGGCGACGATCATGCCGTCTGCTCGCAGGCTGCTGACGAACTGGCCATCGACCAGGACATCGAACTCGATCATGCCGCCGCGCTCGCCCTTGCTGATCACCACGTCGTTGAACGCCAGCACGGTGAGCGGCGCGTCCGGCCCGGCCTCTATCGTCGCCTCGAGAAGCATCCTCGATTCGGCCACATAGTGCCCGTCCAGGATCGCGTCAATCGCCAGCGCCATCCGGTCGACCGAAAGATCGGTGAGGAAGCCCAGCCGTCCCTGGTTGACGCCAACCAGGGGCACGCCGAACGGCGCGAGGGTACGCGCGATGTTGAGCATGGTGCCGTCGCCGCCGAGCACCACGGCCAGCCCGGCACGCCGACCGATCTCCTCGAGCGACAACGCCCCGGCCGGATCGCCGCCGACATGGGCCGCGGTGAGGCGGTCGATCAACACCTCGACCCCGCGCGCTGCCAGATGCCGGGCGAGGTCGGCCAGAGGCTTGGCAATGGCCGGACTCTTGTACTTGCCGATCAGCGCGATCGTGCCGAAGGTGCGCGAGGCGGTCCGCGCCCCGGCACGGGCTCCGATGGCCGCGGTCGGCGATCCGGCGGGCGCGCCGGCGCGGGTTCGCGGGGCGGCGCGGGCGGTGCGGGCCTTGGACTGGGGTGGCTGTGCGGACGCGTTCATCACTTGATTAGACCATACCGTCTGCGAAAAACATGGGCCAATGCATGGGCTGCCGGGTGGGCACCAAGATGGGCTGCCGGATAGGCTGCCGGATGGACGACCCCATGGGCTACAACAATGGTTGGCCCTTGCCGCGTGCGGGTAGGTAGAATCTGGCCATGATCAACGAGCGCGCGCAAATGCTGTTGAAGACGCTTATCGAGCGATACATCGCCGATGGCGACCCGGTCGGCTCGCGTACGCTGTCCCGGTACTCCGGGCTGGAACTGTCCCCGGCGAGCATCCGCAACGTGATGTCCGACCTGGAGGAGATGGGTTTCATCACCAGCCCGCACACGTCAGCCGGGCGGGTTCCGACCGCGCGTGGTTACCGCTTCTTCGTCGACACGCTGCTTCGGATCAAGCCGCTGGAGCAGGTGGAGATCACCGAACTGGAAGGCCACCTGGAGATCGACAGCCGGCAGCGACTGGTTGCCTCGGCCTCGCATATGCTGTCGGAGCTGACCGCGTTCGCTGGCGTGGTGATGACCCCGAAACGGCGCGACCAGGCTTTCCGCCACCTCGAGTTCCTCCGGCTGTCAGAAAAGCGCGTGCTGCTGATCATCGTCGCCCTGGACGGGGAGGTACACAACCGCATCCTGCCGATGGCACGCGACTACACGCCGGCCGAGCTGATCGAGGCGACCAACTTCGTCAACCAGAACTACGCCGGACTGCAGTTCGACCACATCAGGGTACGGGTGCAGGAAGAACTGATCGCGCTCAAGCGCGACGTGTCGGCGCTGATGAGTGCGGCGATCGAGGTCGGCAGCGCAGCCATGGCGGGTGCGGACGAACTGGTGGTGTCTGGCGAGCGCAATCTGCTCGGCATACCCGACCTGTCGACCGACATGGGGCGGCTGCGCGAGCTGTTCGACGTGTTCGAGCGCAAGACTGCCCTGCTGCACCTGCTCGACACCAGTTCCCGCGCTCAGGGCGTGCAAATCTTCATCGGCGGCGAGTCGGGCATTTCGCCGCTGGACGAGTGCAGCATCGTCACTGCGCCCTACGAGGTCGATGGCCAGGTGGTCGGCACGCTTGGCGTGATCGGGCCTACCCGGATGGCCTACGAGCGGGTGATTCCGATCGTGGACATCACCGCCAGGCTGATCGGCACTGCCTTGAGTCAGCGTTAGGCTACCTTGAGCACCGCCCCCTACCGCCACGGCACCCAGCCGCGCACCGGCGTGCTGCTGGTCAACCTGGGCACGCCCGAGGCCCCGACCGCACGCGCGTTCCGGCCCTACGTGAAGCAGTTCCTGTCCGATCCACGGGTGATCGAGATTCCGAAGATCATCTGGTGGCCGATCCTCAACCTGATCATCCTGAACACCCGACCGAAGAAGTCCGCAGCCAAGTACGCGATGATCTGGATGCCCGAGGGGTCGCCACTGCGGGTGTATACCGAGCGGCAGGCGAAGCTGCTTGCCGGCTACCTCGGCGAGCAGGTGAAGGGGCCGCTGTCGGTGGATTTCGCCATGCGCTATGGCAAGCCCTCGGTGGACGAGCGCATTCGCGGCATGGTGGCCGAGGGCTGCGACCGTATCCTGGTGGTGCCGCTGTACCCGCAGTATTCCGCCGCCGCGACCGCGACCGTGTTCGATGCCGCCTTCGAAACGCTCAAGTCGATGCGCAATCCGCCGGCGATCCGCACAGTCAAACATTTCCATGACGACCCGGGCTACATCCAGGCGCTGAAGGCAAGCGTGCAGCAGTTCTGGTCCGAGCACGGCCGCCCCGACCTGCTGGTGATGAGTTTTCACGGCACGCCGCGTTACGCGCTCGATCGCGGCGACCCTTACCACTGCGAGTGCCACAAAACCGGACGCCTGCTCGCCGAGGCGCTCGGACTGCCCGCAGATAAGTACCGGGTCACCTTTCAGTCGCGCTTCGGTCAGGCCGAATGGCTCAAGCCCTACACCTCGGAAGTACTGGAGCAACTCGGGCGTGCCGGCACCCGCCGGGTCGATGTGGTCTGCCCGGGCTTTGTCGCCGACTGCCTGGAGACGCTGGAGGAAATCGCCATCGAGGGCAAGAGCGCTTTCCTCTATGCCGGTGGCAAGGAGTATCACACCATCCCCTGTCTCAATGATCGCTCCGACTGGATCCATGCCCTGACCGCGCTGGTCGCCCGCCAGCTTGGCGGCTGGGTCGACACGAGTTTCGATTCGAAGCTGGCCGCCAGCGCCAACGCGGCCAGCCGCGAGCGCGCGCTGGCCCTGGGCGCACGCGACTGACCGGAAGCGCCTACCCGGTTGCCTGCTCGCGGCTCGGCGCAGCGGATCGACGCAGCGGATCGGCGCAGGAAACCCGGGCTAAGGGTTTTCCCTGGCCCGGCTGCGCTCGCTGCTGCCGGTCGATTCCAGCGCATGATCCAGCCCGGAGGAGCGCGACCCGGTGAAGGTCGAGTTGGCAGCCCGCGGCAGGACTGGCGCACCGTCCAGGTCAGGCTCGGGCAGCAGCTCCAGGGATAGCAGGCTGGGAATCGGGGCGCGTGCCGGCGGCGCATGCTCGACCACCTTCGCGTTAGCGGCGCGAAGGCGGCGGATCAGCGCGCCGATCAGCAGGTCCTGGAAGTGCTGTTTGCACTCCTCTGAGGCAAGCTCAAACGCCGCCAGATTCACCTCGAGGAAGGTGGCATCGCCGACCGCGACCACGGTCGCGGTGCGCCTGGGTTCGCGCGGATCGAGAAAGGCCATCTCGCCCAGGACCTCACCCGGACCGAGCCGGGCGAGCAGCCGCTTGTCCTGCGACACCTCGACCTCGCCGGAGACGAGCACCCCGAAGGTCCTGCTCTCCTCGCCTTCGGTCATCAGCGCAATGCCGTCGCCGATCTTGCGCCAGGTGGTGATGCGCAGGACCTCCCATAGCTCCACCCGTTCGAACTCGGTGAATATCTGCAACCCGCGCAGCAGTTCGAAGCGGTCGTTGAGCAGGTCTGCCTCCTCGTCCTTCAACTGATAGCGCGCCGAGGCAAGGTATTTGCCGAAATCGGCGCCAGTGCGAAAACGCGAATACAGATCCTTCTCCAGCGCCCGCTTGACGATCGGGTCGAGCTCTGGCGGGATCGCCGGGTTGAGGGCGCTGACGGGCGGGGCCTCCGAGTTGATGATCTTGTAGATGAGTTCCGGGTAGTGCTTGGCGCGAAATGGCACACGCCCGGTCAGCATCATGAACAACACGATGCCGAGCGAATACAGATCGGTCTGCTGGTTGAGCGAATAGCCCTTGACCTGCTCAGGCGACATGTAGGCGGGCGAGCCGACGCCCATCACGAAGGTCGAGTCATGCTCGCCCTGTTTCTGCATGTTCAGCGCCAGGCCGAAGTCCATGATCTTCGGCGTGTCGTCCGCACAGACCATGATGTTCGCCGGCTTGATGTCGCGATGCACCACCCCCTGCCGGTAGGCGTAGTCGAGCGCGAGGCAGCACTTGAAGATGATGCCGACCACCCGGGGCAGCGGCAGCAGCTTGTCGAACGCGCAATAGTCGGCCAGAGTGACCCCGTCCACATACTCCATCGCCATCAGGGCGGTGTTCTCGTCGACCACCGTGTCATAGACCTTGACGATGTTCGGATGGTTAAGCCGGGCCGCCACCGCGCCCTCGGTCTGAAACAGCTTGCGCAGGCGACGGTGCTGCTTGACCTTCTCCTCGCCTTCCTCCATATCTCCGCCGAACTTGATCACTTTCAACGCGATCTGCCGGTCGTGGCGCGGATCGTGGGCGAGGTAAACCGTCGCGGTAGCGCCGCGCCCGATCTTTCGGATGATCTGAAAGCGACCGATCCTTACAGGTTTCGCCGCCGTTTCCGACACCAGCACTCCTTGGCCCACAGCCCAATGCCCTCGATTATCCTCCAACGCGACCCTGGAAACCGCTTCTTTTTGCCGCATATTGACCCTTGAAATCAGGCGTTTGACCCCCAATACCGACTGACATCTTCAATGGTCGACCACTATCGACCGGTTACGGCCAGCCCTTAAGGAGTTTGATCACGATGTCGCAATCTGAAATACCCTCCAGCGCCGCGCCCGCGCACGATGCACCACGCTCGCCGGACGCGTCCGGCACCGCGGGTGCGCCATTGGACCCGGCGGGTCAGCCCGAAGGGCTGGCCAAAGCACTGGCCAAGGCCGAAGCGCAGGCGCAGGAACATCAGGAGTCATGGTTGCGCGCCCGTGCCGAGGCCGAGAACATCCGCAAGCGGGCCCAGATCGACATCGCCAGCGCCCATAAGTATGCGATTGACAGCTTCGCTGGCGAATTGCTGCCGGTCTATGACGCTCTGGATGCGGCGCTGGCCACCGATACCGCCACCACCGAGGCCCTGCGCGGCGGGGTGGAACTCACCCGCAAACAGTTGAAGGCCGCCTTCGAGAAGGTGGGGCTGTTGCTGCTCGACCCGGTCGGGGAGAAGTTCGATCCGCATCACCACCAGGCAATGACCGCGATCGAGTCCGACGCCCCGCCGCAGTCGGTGCTGCAGGTGTTCCAGAAGGGCTTCAAGCTGCATGACCGGGTGATCCGGCCGGCCCTGGTGGCAGTGGCCAAGGCGAGACCCGCCGCCGCCAGCGAACCCTCAACCTGAGGGGTCGCAACCTGACCGCCCGAGGAACCGGATGCCCGCCGTCCGAACGCGCGCGTCTTGAAATCCCCTGCCGGCGACCCAAGATTTCTTATATCCAGTCACTGAATCCCCGAGAGGAAAAGCAAGCATGGGCAAGATCATCGGCATCGACCTGGGCACCACCAACTCCTGTGTGGCAATCATCGAGAACGGGCAACCGAAGGTGATCGAAAACGCCGAAGGCGCGCGCACGACGCCGTCGATCATCGGCTATGCCGATGACGGCGAGATCCTGGTCGGCGCACCGGCCAAGCGGCAGGCCGTGACCAACCCGAAGAACACGCTGTATGCGGTCAAGCGGTTGATCGGTCGGCGCTTCGAAGAGAAGGAAGTGCAGAAGGACATCTCGCTGATGCCCTACTCGATCGCCAAGGCCGACAACGGCGACGCCTGGGTCGAGGTGCGCGGGCGCAAGATCGCCCCGCCGGAGGTCTCCGCGCAGGTGCTGATGAAGATGAAAAAGACGGCTGAGGACTATCTTGGCGAACCGGTGACCGAGGCGGTGATCACCGTGCCGGCCTACTTCAACGATTCCCAGCGCCAGGCAACCAAGGACGCCGGACGCATCGCCGGCCTGGAGGTCAAGCGGATCATCAATGAGCCGACTGCAGCCGCGCTCGCCTTTGGCATGGACAAGAAGAAGGGCGACCGCAAGATCGCGGTCTATGACCTGGGCGGCGGCACCTTCGACGTGTCGATCATCGAGATCGCCGAGGTGGAAGGCGAGCACCAGTTCGAGGTCCTGTCGACCAATGGCGACACCTTCCTCGGCGGCGAAGACTTCGACCAGCGGCTGATGGACTATCTGGTCGACGAGTTCAAAAAAGACTCGGGTATCGATCTGAAAAAGGACATCCTCGCCCTGCAACGGCTTAAGGACGCGGCCGAGAAGGCGAAGATCGAACTCTCGAGCGCCCAGCAGACCGAAGTCAACCTGCCCTACATCACCGCCGACGCGAGCGGGCCGAAGCACATGGCGGTCAAGATCACCCGCGCCAAGTTCGAGAGCCTGGTCGACGATCTGATCCAGAAGACGATAGAGCCGTGCCGCATCGCGATCAAGGATGCCGGCGTGAAGATCTCGGAGATCGAGGATGTGATCCTGGTCGGTGGCCAGACCCGCATGCCGAAAGTGCAGGATGTGGTGAAGGAAGTGTTTGGCCGCGAACCCCGCCGGGATGTGAACCCCGACGAGGCGGTCGCTGTCGGTGCTGCGATCCAGGGCGGCGTGCTGCAGGGGGATGTGAAGGACGTGCTGCTGCTGGACGTGACCCCGCTCTCGCTCGGCATCGAGACACTCGGTGGCGTGATGACCAAGCTGATCACCAAGAACACGACGATCCCGACCAAGGCCGCGCAGGTGTTCTCGACCGCGGACGACAACCAGTCGGCAGTGACCATCCATGTGCTCCAGGGCGAGCGGGAGCTGTCGTCCGGCAACAAGAGCCTGGGTCAGTTCAACCTGACCGAGATCCCGCCCTCGGCGCGCGGCATGCCGCAGATCGAGGTGACCTTCGACATCGACGCCAACGGCATCCTCCATGTGTCGGCCAAGGACAAGGCGACCGGCAAGGAGAACAAGATCAAGATCCAGGCGAGTTCCGGGCTCTCCGAGGACGAGATCCAGCGCATGGTCAAGGACGCCGAAGCCAACGCCGAGGAGGACAAGAAGATCATCGAGCTGGTGTCCGCGCGCAATCAGGCCGACGGCATGATCCACTCGGTGAAGAAATCGCTTGCCGAGCATGGCGCGTCACTGGACGCCGGCGAGAAGGAGAAGATCGAGGCTGCGGTCAAGGAAGCCGAGGAAGCGATCAAGGCCGGAGACAAGGAAGCGATCGAGGCCAAGACCCAGGCGCTGGCGATGGCCTCGCAGAAACTGGGCGAGAAGATGTACGCCAAGGAACAGGGTGCTCCGGCTGGCGGCGCCGCGCCGGGCGAAGGCCCGGGCAAGGCAGACGACGGCAACGTGGTCGATGCCGAGTTCGAGGAAGTCAAGGAAGCGAAGAAGTAACGTACCCTCGCACCTGCCCGCGGGCAAAGGCGGCTGAGCGATCAGCCGCCTTTGGTTTGTGGTGGACCCGCTCGTGATCCATCCGTGCCGGACCCGATCAAGATGAGACAGACCGATGGCCAAGCGTGACTATTACGAAGTGCTCGGCGTCAACCGCGACGCCGAGGAAGACGCGCTGAAGAAGGCGTACCGCAGACTCGCGATGAAGCACCATCCGGACCGCAATCCGGACAACCCGAAGGCAGAAGAGTCATTCAAGGAGGCGAAGGAAGCCTACGAGATGCTCTCCGACGGCAACAAGCGCGCCGCCTATGACCAGTATGGTCATGCCGGCGTCGACCCATCGATGAGTGCGGCAGGCGGCGCCGGCATGGGCGGTTTCGCCAATGCCTTCGGCGACATCTTCGGCGAGATTTTCGGCGGTGGCGGCCGCGGCAGGAACGGTGTCTACCGCGGCGCCGACCTGCGCTACAACCTGGAGATCACGCTGGAGGAAGCCGCACGCGGCACCGACACCCAGATTCGCATCCCCACCCAGGCCAAGTGCGAGGTCTGCGAGGGCAGCGGCGCCAAGCCCGGCACCAAGGCAGTGGCCTGCCCGACCTGCGAAGGCCAGGGCCAAGTGCGGATGCAGCAGGGCTTCTTCTCGATCCAGCAGACCTGCCCGCGCTGCCACGGCACCGGCAGAGTCGTGCCCACGCCCTGCACCAGCTGCGAAGGCGCCGGATACGTCAACAAGCAGAAGACGCTTTCGGTGAAGATTCCGCCTGGCGTCGATGACGGCGATCGCATCCGGCTGTCCGGCGAAGGCGAGGCCGGCGCCAACGGCGGTCCGCCGGGCGATCTATATGTGGTGATGCATATCAAGCCACACGCGATCTTCAAGCGTGAAGGCACCGATCTTCACTGCGACATGCCGGTGAGCATCGCCACCGCAGCACTCGGTGGCGAGATCGAGATACCGACCCTGGACGGTCAGGCGAAGATCCGCATCCCGGCCGAGACCCAGACCGGCAAGGCGTTCCGGCTGCGCGGCAAGGGTATCAAGCAGGTGCGCGGCACCAGCTTCGGTGATCTGATGTGCCATGTATATGTGGAGACGCCGGTGAACCTGACCGCACGCCAGCGGGAACTGCTGGAAGAGTTCGAGGCGATCTCCAAGGAGGACCCGTCACGGCACAACCCGCAGGCGAAGGGTTGGTTCGACAAGGTGCGGGATTTCTTCGCAGGGTAGGCGTCCCTGGATACCTCTTCGACCGTCAGCACGTCAAGGCGCTGCAGTTCCTCGCAAATTTCGCGGGACGCCACATTCCGATGGGTGTCGGTTGCGTGTGGCCCGGCGACGGTGAACAGAACGTCAGCCGGAAGCAGGTTACTGTCACGCAGGCGCCGCGTACGTCCAGACCCGCTGAAACTGAATCAGGGCGCGCAGATCCGCATTGAGCTTGTCGTACACCGCGACCAACTCGTCGATCAGTAAAGGGCTTGTGGGATCGCAGCCTGGCACTCGGCGTGCGCATGCACGTGCTGCTCACACGCTTACGCTGAGTCATCAACTGACGCTGTTGTCGCACGCCGGGCTCTTGACCGGGCTGCACAAGTACGCCGGTCAGCTGGTTCGTCAGCGCCAGTCGCCGCCCAAGT
>JBBRCD010000005.1:0-73897 GCA_038205245.1 Burkholderiales bacterium | reverse complement strand
TTTCACGACCGATTGTTGGGAGCCGGCGCCTGCATGGGCGAAGCAGGGGGCTGGGAGCGACCCGACTGGTTCGCCGCGCCAGGGCAATCCGCTGAGTATGTCTACAGCTACGGGCGACAGAACTGGTTCGCGCAGTGCGCTGAAGAATGTAGAACAGTCGCAACGCAGGTCGCGCTGTTCGATCAGTCGTCGATGGCCAAGCTTCTGGTTCAGGGACGCGACGCCTGCGCGGTGTTGAACCGGCTGTCCAGCGCGGATATCGACGTCGCTGATGGCAGAATCGTCTATAGCCAATGGCTGAACCCGCGCGGCGGGATCGAAGCGGATCTGACCGTCACCCGGCTCACCCGAAGCGAGTTTCTGGTGGTCACTTCGGTCGCCAGTCATCGCCGGGACCTGGCGACGCTGTGCGAACAGATCTCGGGCCACGAGCATTGCGTCGTGACCGACATCACCTCGGGCCTTCCGATGCTCGGTCTGATGGGTCCGGGTTCGCGCGATCTGCTGGCTGCGCTCAGTGGCGAAGACCTCGCCGATGCGGCGTTCCCCTTCGGCACCTCACGCGAAATGGAGATCGGCTGTGCGATCGTGCGCGCCAACCGCATTACCTATGTCGGCGAACTGGGTTGGGAGCTGTACATCCCTGCAGAGTTCGCCGTGCATGTGTTCGACCGGATCGTCGCGCTTGGGGCAGACCATGGCCTAGGATTCGCCGGGATGCGCGCAATGAACGCCTGCCGGGTGGAAAAGGGCTACCGGCACTGGGGCCATGACATCGGCATCGAAGACACACCGTTCGAAGCCGGGCTGGCGTTCACCTGCGCCTGGGACAAGCCAGGCGGTTTCATCGGCCGGGATGCCCTGCTCGCACGGCGCAGCGCCAGCCCGCCGCGGCGACGCCTGGTCCAGCTTCGCCTGGCCGATGCACACGCGCTGCTCTACCATGAGGAGCCGATCTGGGTGAACGGGCGCATCTGCGGTTCGGTCACCTCCGGCGCGTACGGCCATCGCCTGAACGCCTCGCTCGGGATGGGCTATATCCAGGCTCCAGGCATCGATGCCCAGTGGCTGGCTGAGCAGTGCATCGAAGTCGAAGTGGCTGGCGAGCGAGTCCCGGCGCAGGCCCAGCTCGCGCCCTTGTACGACCCGCGAAACACCCGGATCAGGTGCTGAACCACGTCCAGGGCTCCCGGAGGACTCGACGATGACCGGAATCGATGCCGTCTACACCGGGGGAGCGATAGTCACGATGAATCCGGGTGAGCCGCTGGCCGAGGCGGTCGCGGTAGCTGGAACCCGCATTGTCGCAACAGGCACCCAACGCGACATCATGAAGCTCGCGGGAAGCGACACCCGTCGGGTCGATCTCGCCGGTGCGACGCTCATGCCGGGATTCATCGAGGCCCATGGGCACCCGCTGATGAGTGCACTGGCCTGGGGCGAACCTGTGGTCGACATCCGTGCCATCCACACCCCGACCTTCGACGCCGCAATAGAGAAGATCCGCCGCCGGGTGCGCAAGGCAGCACCGGGCGAAGTGCTCTGGTTCATCGGTCTCGACCCGCAATTGCATGTCGGCATGCGCGAACCCGCCCGAGCTGAGCTCGATGCGCTCGCACCGGACAACCCGCTGGTGGTGCAGACCTCGAACTTCCATGCGCTATTCATCAACTCCCGCGCGCTTTCGGCCTTCGGCATAGACCGCGATACCCAGGCTCCAAAGGGCGGCCAGATCTTCCACGATGCCGATGGACTGCCATGGAAGTTCCAGGAGTCGGCAACGCTCTTGCTGAGGGAGAAGTTCTATCAGATGCGGGGGCCGGTCCGCGCCCGCGAGGCACTTATCGACTGGCTCTGGAAGTTCGCAGATGCGGGCTATACGACCAGCTCGGAGATCGGGCTGATGCCGGAGTGGACGCCGCACTACACCGCCTTGCTCGCCGATGCGCCAATGCCGATCCGGGTTGTCGGCTACGAGCGGCTGCGCCTCGATCGGATGCCGGTGGCGCAGGCGCCGATCATCGGCAAAGGCGGAACGGACGACGTGCGTTTCGCGCTGCGCGGGGTCAAGCTTTGGGGCGATGGCTCCCCTTTCGTCGGCAACATCTGGGTGACGCGGCCCTACCTGAACACCGAGTTGACGCTGCAACGCATGGGGCTGGGCATGGACAACGTCGGCCACATGAACTGGTCGGTCGAGGACCTGCGCACGCTGGTCATGCGCAGCGCGGCGGCCGGCTGGCAGGTCGCCACCCATGTTCAGGGCGATCGAACCATCGATATCGTGCTCGATTGCTACGAGGCGGCGCTTGCCGCGTATCCGGACGCCGCACGGCCGTTTCGGCTGGAGCACTGTGCATTGATCCGCGCTGACCAGATCGTCCGCGCGCATTCTCTGGGTGTCGTCTGCAGCTTCTTTCTCCCACATCTGTATCACTGGGGCGAGGCGCTGCGCGACGGGATGTTCGGCGCTGATGTGGTCGAGCAGTACATGCCCTCGGGCACAGCGACCCGGGCGGGGATGCGGGTGTCCTACCACTGCGATTCGCCGATGACCTGGCCTGACGCTCTGCTCTGTCTGCATCTCGCCTTGACCCGGCGCACGCGCCTGGGTGCGGTCATCGGGGCAGACCAGCGTGTCGGCGTCGAGGAGGCGCTGCGCGCGATCACGATAGACGCAGCATGGCAATTGCAGATGAGCGACCAGATCGGTTCCATCGAGGCGGGCAAGCAGGCTGACTTCGTCCTGCTCGGCGCCAATCCCCTGACCCATGACCCGGAACGTTTCCTCGACATCCCGATCCTGGGTACGGTGCTGGGAGGAGAGCGGCTGGTACCGCGAGAGCGGCCTGAGGGTAGGCTCGACGGCGTAGGACAGCCCTAGGTGGACAGCACGACGCGCGTGGACCGTATCCCGGTCACCATCATCTCGGGCTTTCTCGGCGCCGGAAAAACCACGCTTCTGCGCCGCCTGCTCATCGACCCGCAGGGCGTTCGCTACGGGGTACTGGTCAATGACTTCGGCGCGCTGAACATAGATGCTGATCTGGTGGTCGATCTGCAACCAGACCGGATTGCGCTCTCGAATGGTTGCATCTGCTGCTCGCTGCGCGAGGACATGGCGGCGGCTGCGATATCGCTCGTGCGTTCATCGCCTGCGCCAGATCACGTGCTGATTGAAAGCAGCGGCGTGTCGAATCCGATGGCCATCGCCGAAACATTCTTCTCAGGTCCGGCCGCACAGTTCTTCCAGGTTGATTCGATCTGGTGTCTGGTGGACGCCGAAAACTTCCTGCAGCTTGACTATGCGGCAACCGAGCTTGCGATCGAGCAGGCCGCGGTCGCTGACCTGGTGCTACTCAATCGCTGTGACCTGGCCGAGGAGGCGACCCTGGCCGACATCACCCGGACGCTACTCGGTGCGCTGCCCGCCATGCGTGTCTCGCGCACCCGGTTTGCAGAGATTCCTCGAGAACTGCTGGCGCCTGATTTCGATCGCGCAGCGCCCTGGCTGGACCGAGTGCGGTCAGCGCCGAGCCCAGTGCACCCGGTCCCGAGTTCACCAACCCGCCTGGACCAACCGACGACCCCACGGGCTGAGGCGGCGCTTCGCGTATCCAGCCGTGCCTGGCATACCAGGTCACCGCTCGACCGCGCCAGCTTCGAGGCTGCGGTAACGGGGCTTCCCGCCAGCGTCTATCGCGCAAAGGGCATCCTGTACTTCGTGGATGAACCCGGCCGATGCGGCGTGTTTCATCTTGTCGGCAAACGCCGCACGCTCGCGTTCAAACCGTCCCCAGGGCCCGCGACAGACAGTCGGCTGGTTTCGATCTCGATCGGCGAGGCAGCCTTACCCCACGATACGCAAGCAATCGACCTGGTGTTCTCACGCTGAGGACCGTCGCCTGTTGGGTTGCCCACCGACACTGGCGAGCCGCACGCCAGGCTCTTTCGCTCACCCCAGGCAACGCTTCAATAGTGATTCCGGCGTCTCATCCGCGAGGCGCAGCGAACCCAGCAATCGGTTCTCGCTGCGAAAGTCTCGCTGGCAGGCGCTGGACAGCAGCGTGATGGCCCCTGAGATGTTCCGGGTCGGCACGCCGCAGAGTTCGCCGAGCGCTTCGAAGAACACCAGGCCGTACGGCACATCCTCGACCAGGTAGCGATGCTCGAAGGACTTCGGCCCGGGTGGACTGCCGACTTTGGCGTGCACCGCCGCGGCCATCTCGCCGTAACTCGCCATCGGCACATGGTAGGACAGATGGGTGTGCTCGTGCACCGAGCGCACCTCGAGACCGAACGCGCGGGCGATCGCGATTCGCTCGGCATCGATCGCCTCGCCGATCCGGGCAGCGGCTGGCGTCAGATATTGAAACAGCGGCCAGTCTTCCGCGCATTCGATCCGGGTCAGATTCGGCACCACCTCGGCCGCATGCGCGACCGGATTGACGTTGGACAACAGGGTGGCCAGCAGGTTGTCGAGCCGGTTGAACCGGTCGCCGAACAGGCGCGTGCAAAGCGCATGCGCCGCCTCGCCGCCTGCTGCGGGGATCGTCGCCATCTCGAACCGGGATCGGATCGAGCCGACCGCAACATCGGCCACGGCCTCGAGCACCCGGCGCGCAGTGCACAGCGACGTGCCCCAGCTCACCACACTGACCTCGACGCCGCGCGCCTTCGCGTGTTCATGGAGCCATACCGGCGCCATCGACAGCGCGCCGCTGACGATCACGGCCTGTCCGGGCCGAAGCGCGTCCACCACTGATGGAAGCACGGCCGAGTAGGCGTTGCCGGGAATCGCGATCAACAGCACATCGAATGCGGCGAGCTCAGTCGCGCGTCCGATCAGTCCGATCTCGACCGTGGTGTCGAGCGCGCCAGTGGCGCGCAGCCGCACGCCCTCAGCGGTGCGCTGCAGATCGCGGGTACTTGCGCCTGAGGGCGACCACAACGCGACACGGCTAGCGGATGACGCTGAACGCCCATCAAGCGGCACACGGATCGCGGCGGCAACCAATGCCGCGCTCGCGCGCCCGATCGGACCGGCACCGACGACCGCAAGCGTCGGTGCAGCGCTCATCGCCGGTGCAACGGTCATCGTCGATCCAGTCATTCGGTCGGCTTCAGACCCGCCGCCCTGATCAGCTTCGCCCAGCGCGCCTGATCGGCCCGGACCATCAGGGTGAACGCCGCAGCCCGCACCGAAACCAGTTCGGCGCCGAGGGTGGCCATGCGCTCGCGCACATCCGGAGCCTCCAGGGCGCGGGCAAACTCGGCGCCAAGCCGGGCGACGATCGGCTGCGGCGTCCCAGCCGGGACCGAAATGCCGACCCAGGAAGAGACGTTGAGGCCAGGCACGCCCTGCTCGGCAAAGGTCGGCACGTCGGGCAACATCGCCGAGCGGTTGGGCGCCGTGATGCCAAGTGCCTTCACCCGCTGGGTCGAAGTGAAGGGTTGCGCCGAGGCGGTGGTGGTGAACATGGTCTCGACCTGGCGGGCAATCAGGTCGTTCAACGCCGGCGCCGCCCCCTTGTAGGGGACATGGGTCATCTCGACTCCGGCGATCGACTTGAACAGTTCGAGCGTCATGTGGGTGTAGGTGCCGTTGCCGGTGGACGCAGTATTGACCTTGCCCGGGTTCGCCCGGGCGAAGGCGATCAAATCCTTGACTCCAGTCACGGGTAAAGCTGGATGCGCGAGCAGCACGAGCGGCAGGTCGACCAGATGAATGACATGCACGAAGTCACGCAGCGGGTCGTAGCCGACTTTCGGGTTGAGTCCAGGCGCGATCGCCATCTGCGCACCGGTGGACAGCAGCAGCGTATTGCCATCGGCGTTGGCCCGCGCGCCCTCCTGGGTGGCGATCACCCCACCCGCACCCGGTCGATTGTCGATCAACAGTCGCTGCCCGAGCGCGTCACCGACTTTCTGGCCAAGCACCCGGGCGATGACATCCTGCGAGCCGCCAGGCGTGAACGGCACGATCAGTCGGATCGTTCGACTCGGCCAGCCCGCGGTGGCCTCCGCCGGCTGCGCGTAGACATCCAGGCTTGCACCAACCAACGGAATGAGCATCGCCCACGCAAGCAAACGCGAACTGAGCGCCATGGCAAACCTTCCCTTCACTATTCCGGCGTTTCGTCCACCGTGGTGCGAAGGATACGTTCGATCGTGCCCGACGAAAAGCCGCGACCGCGCAGGAACCGGATCTGCTTGAGCCGGGACTGCGCATCCACCGGCAACGTGCCGAACCGCTTCTGCCAGACCGCACGCGCGGAGGCGAGCTCGCTTCGCCTGAGCGGGTCGGCGGCCTCCCGGATCAAGCTCTCGTTCACGCCGCGCCGGCGCAGGTCGTGCAGCAGGCGGGCCGCGCCGAAGCGTTTCGTTCCAGTGATCACCTGCTGCACCAGGCGCCGCTCGGACAGCCATCCCCGCTGCTCAAAGTCGTCCAGAAGCGCGTCCACATCCTCGCCCTGTGCTGCGTGGCGGCGCAGCTTGGCACCAAGCTCCTGCCGCGAGTGCTCCCGGCGGGCGAGGTAGCCAAGACCGCGCCCACGCATCGATAGGGAAGGACGCGGCATCAGCCCCGATCAGTCCGGCAAGCCTGGTGAGCCGCTCGATACGGGTGGGACGGGTGGTCGCGCATCGGCGTCTGAACCGCCAGTCGTCCCTGGCGTCGCCAGTACCGGCAACGCCAGGGTCGAACCGGCGCAACGCTTCAGTTCAAGCCTCTGCGTCTTCCGCGGCGCCAGCTGCTTCCACGATAGCTGCAGTCGGGACCGGGACCGCGACCGCTGCCCGGATCTTGCCTTCGATCTCCATCGCGAGATCGTTGTGCTCACGCAGGAAATCACGGGCGTTGTCCTTGCCCTGGCCGATGCGGTCGCCCATGTAGCTGTACCAGGCGCCGGATTTGTCGACGATCTTGTGCAGCACCCCGAGCTCGACGATTTCACCATGGCGGGAGATGCCTTCGCCGTACAGGATGTCGAATTCGGCCTGGCGAAACGGCGGCGCCATCTTGTTCTTCACCACCTTGACCCGGGTCTCGGCGCCGATCACCTCGTCGCCCTTCTTGATCGAGCCGATCCGGCGGATATCGAGGCGAACCGAAGCGTAGAACTTCAGTGCGTTACCACCCGAGGTGGTCTCGGGGCTGCCGAACATCACGCCGATCTTCATCCGGATCTGGTTGATGAACACCACCAGGGTGTTCGAGCGCTTGATGTTGGCGGTCAGCTTGCGCAGCGCCTGCGACATCAGTCTCGCCTGCAGACCGGGCAACTGGTCACCCATCTCGCCTTCGATCTCGGCACGCGGCGTGAGTGCCGCCACCGAGTCGATCACCACGATGTCGACCGAGCCGGAGCGCACCAGCATGTCGGCGATCTCGAGTGCCTGCTCGCCACTGTCGGGCTGCGAGATGAGCAGTTCTTCGATCTTCACGCCGAGCTTGCGGGCGTACTGCGGGTCCAGCGCATGCTCGGCGTCGATGAAGGCCGCGGTCCCGCCGAGCTTCTGCATCTCGGCGATCGCCTGCAAGGTGAGCGTCGTCTTGCCGGAAGACTCCGGCCCGTAGATCTCCACGACCCGACCGCGTGGCAGGCCGCCGATTCCCAGGGCCAGGTCGAGCCCGAGCGAACCGGTCGACACGACCTCGATCTCCTTGTTCACTTCGGCCGTGCCCAGCTTCATGATCGAGCCCTTGCCGAACTGCTTCTCGATCTGCGACAGGGCGGCGACCAGTGCCTTCTGCTTGTTGCTATCCATCTGTTGGTGTACTCCTGAGTCAGGCGGCATTATCGCATCCTCTTTTCTTCGGGTCGGGTTTGAAACAGAACGCTGGCGAACGAAACTTCGGTTGCCGGCGCGTGAGGTTGGGTGGTGGGCTTGGGTGGTAAGGTTGAAAGATGGGGTCAAACGGCAGGGTCAGACAGCATTGAGGTCACGCACTACACCGAGCGCGATACCTTCGATCGCGAGCGGCGTCTTGGCGAGTTCGATCACGATCGGCGAGAACTCCGGGTTCTCGGCGATCAGATAGGCACGACCGGCCTTGCGCTTGAGGCGCTTGACGGTGACTTCATCGTCCACCCGGGCGACCACGATCTGGCCGTCGCGCGCCTCGGTCGTTCGGTGCACCACGAGCCAGTCGCCATCCAGAATGCCGGCGTCGCGCATGCTCCAGCCGCGCACCTTGAGCAGATAGTCGGCACGCAGCTTGAACAAATTCGGGCTGACCGGATAATGGCCGAGCACGTTCTCCTGAGCGAGCAGTGGCGCCCCGGCGGCAACCTGCCCGATCAGCGGCAGGCCGGCGGGCTCGGTCAGACGCAGCCCGCGTGCCATGCCGGACAGGGTGATGGCGCCCTTCTTCTCGAGCGCCCGCAAATGCTCCTCGGCCGATGCGGGCGACCGGAAGCCAAAGGCGCGCGCCACCTCCGCCCGGGTGGGGGGCATGCCGTTCTCCTCCGAGAAGGTGCGGAGGAAGTCGAGGATTTCCTGTTGTCGTGAGGTCAGACCGTCCATACCGTAAATTTATACGGTATTCGGGGAGGAATGCAAGCCCTATCTGCATCGGCCCGGATTTTCCGGGCCCGGCCGGTCGAAGAACCTGAAAAACCTGAAAACGCTACGGGTGGACCTGCCCGGTGAACCAGTCGTGGATCTGTTCACCCTGCCAGAACACCACGTCCTTGTGGCTGCGGAAGTAGCGCAGCATCATGTCGAAGTACTTCGCGCGATGCGCCGCACCCGAGATGTAGGGATGTACGCCGAACGAGAGTATCCGCGGCTGCCTGGAAGACTCGCGGTACAGCTGGTCGAAGGCGTCCTTCGCCCGCTTGAGCATCGCATCCGACTCGTGCAGGCCGGTCAGCATGATGGTGATGTCGTTCAGCTCGACCGAATAGGGGATCGACAGCAGGGGCCGGCTCCCGGTCTTAACCCAGAACGGCTGATCGTCCATCACCCAGTCGCCGAACCAGGTGAAGCCCGCTTCGGCGATGTAGTCCGGCGTGGCCCAGGTCTGCCCGCGCCCGGGTCCGAGCCAGCCGGTCGGACGGCGCCCGGTAAACCGCTCGAGCACCTCGATCGTCTGGCGCATCATCGCGCGCTGATCGGCTACCGCCTGGATCGGCATCTGCTCGTAGCAGTGGGCCATGAACTCCCAGCCGGCGTCCAGCGCCGCCTGCGCCACCCGCGGCCGGGTCTCGCACACCCTGGCGTTGATCGACAGCGTCGGCTTGATCCGGTGCCGGGCCAGCGACTCGACCAGACGCCAGAAGCCGACCCGCATGCCGTATTCGTGCCAGCCCCAGTTCTGGGTATCCGGTATCGCCGCCTTGCCGCCAGGGGCGTTGGACACCCCGCGCGGCATCGGGCGGCCGATGTCCCATTCTTCGATGTTGACCACTGGCCACAGGATCAGCCGCACCCCGCGCGGCAGCTTCAGCTTGGGCCGATCGACGATCGCCGAATAGTCGAAGCGCTGCTGCGGCCTGAGCGCGCCGGACTCTGAAGTCGGCCCGCTCAAGCCAGCAGCCAGCCGAGCAACCGCGTCAGCGAGTGCTGCACCGACTGCCGCCGCACCCAGTCCCGGTCACCGATCAGCGACAGCGTCTCGGTGTGGTTGCGGCCATCGAGGAACGACCAGCCGAAACAGACAGTGCCCACCGGCTTGTCCGGCGAGCCCCCGCCCGGGCCAGCCACGCCGGTAATAGACAATGCCGCCTGGGCGTGGCTGCGCTCGAGCGCCCCGCGCGCCATCTCGCCGGCGGTCTGCTCGCTCACCTCGCCATGCGCGTCGAGCGTCGCCGACAGCACACCGAGCATCTCGATTTTCGCGATGTAGGTGTAGGTGATGAAGCCGCGCTCGTACCACTCGGAGCTGCCCGGAACCATGGTCATCGCCTGGCCCACCCAGCCGCCGGTGCAGGACTCGGCGGTGGCGAGCATCAGGCCGCGGGTCGACAAAGCACGGCCGACATTCTCGGCGAGCTGATAGAGCACTGCGTCGTCTGCGATCATTAACGAAAGATAGCGGGGATGGCGAACACAAGCAATGTTGCCGCCGCCGCCAGAAAGTCGTCGAACATCACGCCCAAGCCGCCCTTGAGGTTGCGGTCGAACCAGCGGATCGGCTGCGGCTTCCAGATGTCGAACAACCGGAACAGGCCGAACCCCAACAGCCAGGCCCACCACAACGCCGGCACTGCCCACAGCACGAACAGGAACGCCACCACCTCATCGATCACGATGCCGCCGTGATCGGCGACACCGAGTGCGCGTCCGGCCGCCCCACACGCCCACACTCCCAGCGCGAACAGGCCGGCGATAGCCAGCAGATGCGCCATCGGCGGCAGCATGTAGACCAGCAGCCAGTGCAACGGAAACGCCACCAGCGTGCCGACAGTGCCCGGGGCGCGGGGTGCCAGTCCGCTGCCGGCACCGAAGGCGATGAACGCGGCCGGATCGCTGAACACCCAGCGGGCATCGGCGCGGCGCGCCGCTGGCGAAGCGCTGGGCGGCTCAGCCAAAGTGATCGAATCCGCTGCGCGCCAGGGGCAGCGTGTGGCCATCGGCGTCGAGCAGTTGCAGGCCGACCCCGGCCAGGATCTCGCCGCAGCGGGTCACCGGGGTGCCCGCGGCGAGCGCGGCGGCTTCGACCTGCGCGCGCGCCGAGCGCGGTGCCGTGAAGCACAGCTCGTAGTCGTCGCCACCGGCGATGATCGCCTGCACGACCGACGGCTCGAAACGCAGCCCGGCAAGCGCTGGCGATAGCGGCAGCCGGTCATAGGCCACACGGGCAGCGACCCCGGAGCGCTCGAGGATATGACCAAGATCAGCCGCGAAGCCGTCGGAGATGTCGATCGCTGCGTTGGCCAGCCCAAGCAGCGCGACGCCCAGCGCCACCCGCGGCTCGGGTGCTTCGAGACGCTGCCGGCATTGATCGAATGCAGCTGCGTCGAGCAGTTGTGCGTCAGGCAGGTGCGCCCCGTTCAACTGCGCGAGCGCGACTGCCGCGTCGCCCAGCGTGCCCGACACCCATACGTCGTCGCCGGGCTGTGCCCGGTCGCGGCGCAACGCCTGCCCGCGCGGCACCTCACCCAGGATGGTGATGCCGATGGTCAACGGTCCGCGGGTGGTGTCACCGCCGACCAGCTCGGTCGACTGCGCCTGGGCCAGTGTGCGCAGCCCGAGCGCGAAGGCCGAAAGCCAGGTTTCATCCACCGCAGGCAGCGCCAGCGCCAGCGTCGCCCAGCGCGGGCGCGCACCCATCGCCGCCATGTCGGACAGGTTGACCGCCAGCGCCTTGCGCCCGAGACGCTGCGCATCGGTGTCCGCCAGGAAATGGGTACCGCTGACCAGCAGGTCGGTCGACACCACCAGCTGCATGCCTGCCCCGACCGACAGCAGCGCGGCGTCATCGCCCACACCGAGATCGGCGCCCGGCGCCGGCCATACGAAGTGCCGTGCAATCAGACCGAACTCGCCGCTCACCGCAACTCCTGCGCTCGCTGCCGCGGCTGGCCGCTCGAAGGCAGCGCGCCGGGCACCGGGTCAGCCCGCGTGGCCGCCCGGCGAGCCGGCCTGGCTGTCGTTGGCCGCCGGGGCCGGCGCGGACTGCTGCAGATAGATGCGCTGCAGGTGGCTGCCCATCGCGTAGTCGACGACGCCGGTGGCAAACATCAGCCCGCCGATGATCAGGCTCTGCAGCCCGCCGTTACCGAACAGGCCCCGGCCGAGCAGCCACAGACCGACGGCGGCGAAGAAAATCGCCGCAACGTAGAACAGGTAGATACGGATCTTCACGGAAAACATGCAAGGCTCCTGCCGGTCATTCGGAATCGCTGGGGGTCGCGCGGCTGCGTGAGACGTTGGTTGTTACGCTGGGTGTCACGTTCGGTTTCACGCTTGGCTTCACGCTGAGTGTCACATTTTCACCGGCCGGCAGGTCTATCGTGGCAGCGTCAGCTGAACCCCCGCCGGTCGCCTTGCGCCGACCCGCGGCGCGTCTGCCCGGGCGCGGCTCCGGCGCAAGCTCCTCGCCTCGAACCGTGCTGGCAAGCTTGTCCAGCACCCCGTTCACATACTTGTGCCCGTCCGTACCACCGAAACGCTTGGCCAGTTCCACCGCCTCGTTGATCACCACCCGGTAGGGCGCACCGTATCCGGCCTCGGGCGCGGTGCGCAGCTCGAAAGCGCCGAGCAGGAGAATAGCGCGCTCGACCGGACTCAGGGCTTTGATCGGGCGATCGAGAAAAGGTTGCATCCAGTCCGACAGTTCTTCCGCGCCGCCAGTCGCGCCAAGCACCAGGTGCTCCACGAAAGCGCCATCTGCCTGCTCGTACTCCTCCTGCTCGCGCAGATGCCAGAGAATGTCGGTCGGTGCCGCTTGCGCCAAAAGCCATTGATAGAGCCCCTGGAGCGCAAACTCGCGCGCCCGCCGCCGGGCATTGCGCCCGCCGCCGGCCGCGCGCGAATCAGCGCGCGGCATCGTCGATTCTTCGCAGCAGGTTGGCCATCTCGACCGCGGCCCGGGCGCAATCGCGTCCCTTTTCGGCCGCTCGAACCTCGGCCTGCAGATCGGTTTCGGTGGTCAGGATGCCATTGGCGACCGGAATGCCGCTGTCCAGGGTGACACTCGAGATGCCGGCACAGGACTCGTTGGACACCACCTCGAAGTGATAGGTCTCGCCGCGGATCACTGCGCCAAGCGCGATCAGCGCATCGAAGCGCCGGGTATGGGCGAGTTTTTGCAACACCAGCGGAATCTCCAGCGCGCCCGGCACAGTGCACTGAACGATGCGCCCCGGGGCGACACCCAGCTGCTTCAGTTCGTCCAGGCAGGACGCCAGTTCAGCAGTGCCGATCGACTCGTTGAAGCGGCCCTGCACGATGCCGATACGCAGGCCGCTGCCGTCCAGAACCGGCGCAAAAGAATTGCTGCTCAGCGTCGGGGGGGCGGTCATCGGCGGGTCTCCTTTTTCGGCGCGGCGGGCCGCAGCGGCGACACGGTCGCGGTCTGCGCCGGCGCCACGCCAGGCAGTTCAACCGGACCGTCCGGCAGCAGGTAGCCGGTCACTTCCAGATCGAAGCCAGTCATGCTGGGCATGCGTCTGGGTTGCGCCAGAACGCGCATCCGGGTGATGCCGAGTTGTTTGATGATCTGGGCGCCAATGCCATAGTCACGCAGGTCCATCCGCCCGCGCTTCGGGGGGGGGCCGGCGCGTGTCGCCCGCTCCAGCAACTGGTCGGGCGACTCTGGCCGGTGCAGCAGGATGATCGCCCCGCATCCGGCCTTGACGATCGCCTGCATCGCGGCATGCACGTTCCAGGAATGGGTCGCGCTGCCGGCGTCGAGCAGGTCGACGATCGAGATCGGCTCGTGCACCCGCACCAGCACTTCCTCGCCCGGCCTGGGCTGACCGTGCACCAGCGCAAGATGGGTGGCGGTCGCCAGCTTGTCGCGAAAGGTCACCAGCGTGAATCGCCCGTGGGGCGTCTCGATCTCGCGCTCGCCGGCCCGTTCGATGAATGACTCGGTGCGGCTGCGGTAGTGGATCATGTCGGCGATGGTGCCGACCTTCAGGCCATGCGCTTCGGCAAACACCAGCAGGTCGGGCAGCCGCGCCATCGTGCCATCGTCTTTCAGAATCTCGCAGATCACCGACGCGGGCGTCACGCCCGCCATCTGCGCCAGATCGCAGCCGGCTTCGGTATGACCGGCGCGCACCAGCACCCCACCCGGCTGGGCACGCAACGGAAAGATGTGCCCGGGATGAACGATGTCCGCCGGTGCCGCATCCGGCCGCACTGCGGTGCGCACGGTATGCGCCCGGTCATGGGCCGAGATGCCGGTCGTCACCCCCTCGGCAGCTTCGATCGACAGGGTGAAGTTGGTGCCCATCGGCGAGCGGTTGTCGCGGACCATCAGCGGCAGGTCGAGCTGGCGGCAGTGCGCCGCGGTCAGGGTCAGACAGATCAGGCCCCGGCCATGCTTGGCCATGAAGTTGATCGACTCGGGCGTGACGAACTCGGCCGCCATCACCAGGTCGCCCTCGTTTTCGCGGTCTTCCTCGTCGACCAGGACGACCATTCGGCCGGCCCGGATCTCGGCAATGATTTCTGTGGTGGTGCTGATCGGCATCGGAGTCGAAATTCAATCGTACTGGGGAGCTGGGTGGGTCTGCCGAGGCCAAAGCGAAGGCCTAGTAAACGGTCGGCAGGCGACCAGACAAGCCCTTGATTATCGCCCGGAAAGGCCTGCCGGCGCGAACCAGCGGTTTCGACCGGCGGCGCGCGGTTCATCCCACACGCCCGCTCAGTGCGCGCCGGCCACCATCAGCCGCTGCACATAGCGCGCGAGCAGGTCGACTTCCAGGTTGACTCTGGCGCCGACGCGATGGTCGGCCAGGTTGGTCATCGCCAACGTGTGCGGAATCACGTTGACGCTGAACCCGGTCACCGGCGTGCCCGTCGGGCCGGCGCGGTCGCTGACCGCGTTCACCGTGAGACTGATGCCGTTGATGGTGATCGAACCCTTCTCGGCCAGATAGCGTCCCAGCCCCGGGGGGGTCTCCACGACGAGTGTCCAGCTCTCGCCGATCTGGCTGAATTCGCATATCGTGCCGACGCCGTCGACATGACCGCTGACCAGATGCCCGCCCAGCCGGTCGGACAGTCGCAGCGCCTTCTCGAGATTGACCCGGCGCCCCAGATCGAACCCCGCGGTGCGCGCGATCGACTCGAGCGATACATCGAAGCCCGCCATTGCGCCGGTCTTGTCGACCACCGTGAGACAGCAGCCGTCGACTGCAATGCTGTCCCCTAACGCGACATCGTCAAGACCGAGCCCGGCACTGTCGATGGTGATACGAAAGCCGCCGGCAAGCGGACTGCGGGCAACGATCGAGCCGACCGCGGCGACGATCCCGGTGAACATCAGTGGCGTCCCCTCATGAACCTGAAAACGGACCCGGCAGGCGCTCGACCCGCGCCATCAGGCGAAGATCGTCGCCGATCCGGACGACATCGGTGAATCGTAACGCGCTCCGCGCGGCAAGCGCATCCATCGCGGGCAAGTCGAACATCCCGAGCGAGCGCTCGCCGAGCACACTGGGGGCGATGTACGCCAGCAGTTCATCGACACAGCCTTCCCTCAGCAGCGAACCATTGAGCCGTGCGCCGGTTTCCACCAGCACCTCGTTGATGCCCCGGCGCCCGAGGTCGTCCAGCATCGCCGGCAGGTCGACCTTGCCCGCGGCATTCGGGATCGCCACCACCTCGGCGCCACGGGCGCGCAGCGCCCGACTCGCCGTATCGCGCTCGACCGCGCAGTACACCAGAGCCCTGCCCACGTCCAGCAGCTTCGCTGCAGGCAACAATTCGAGCTTCGAATCGATCACCACGGGCAGCGGCTGGCGCGGCGTGTCGATCGCGCGCACGGTCAGCCTGGGGTCGTCCTCGCGCACGGTACCGATGCCGGTGAGCACCGCGCAGGAGCGCGCCCGCCAACGATGGGCATCGGCTCGTGCAGCTTCGCCGGTGATCCACTGGCTGACCCGGTTGGCGAGCGCGGTGCGCCCGTCAAGGCTGGCCGCGACCTTGAGCCTGACCCAGGGACGCCCGCGGGTCATACGCGAGATGAAGCCCAGGTTGAGTTCGATCGCCTCGGCCTCCAGCAGCCCGGATGCGACATCGACCCCGGCTGCGCGCAATCGATCAAAGCCGCGACCCGAGACCTTCGGATTCGGATCCTGCATCGCCACCACCACCCGGGTGACACCAGCCTCGACCAGCGTATCGGCGCAGGGCGGCGTGCGTCCGAAGTGGCTGCACGGCTCGAGCGTGACATACGCTGTCGCGCCGCGCGCCTGCCCGCCGGCCGAGCGCAGCGCTTCCACTTCGGCATGCGGACCGCCAGCGATCGCATGAAAGCCCTCGCCCAGGATCGCACCATCGCGCACCAGTACGCAACCGACGCGCGGGTTGGGCATGGTGGTGAACAGCCCGCGCGCCGCAAGTTCGAGCGCGCGCGCCATCCAGCCACGGTCAGCGTCGGAGAACGCCGTGGTTGGCGAAGTCGAAGCCGCCGCCGCGCCGGCCACCCTCACGCGGGCTTTCGCCTGCGGGAGGGGACGCTCTGCACTTCCTTGATCGCGTCCCGGAAGTCGTCCACATCCTGAAAGTCGCGATACACCGACGCAAAACGGATGTACCCGACCTTGTCGAGCTTCTTCAGCTCGAGCATCACCAGTTCGCCCACCTTGCGCGAGTCGACTTCGCGCTCGGACATCGACAGCAGCTTCTGGGTCACCCGGTCGACCGCCGCATCGACATATTCGGTGGGCACCGGGCGCTTGTGCAGCGCGCGCTCGAAGCCCACCCGAAGCTTGTCCTCGTCATACTCCTCGCGGATACCGCTGCCCTTGATGATGTGCGGCATGCGCAGTTCGAACTTCTCGAACGTGGTGAACCGCTTGTCGCAGGTGAGGCAGGCGCGCCGCCGCCGGATGGTCTTGCCATCATCGCTCTCGCGCGAATCGACCACCTTGGTGTCACTCGCCTTCGCGCACGGGCACTTCACTTCAGCGCGCGCCCGATGATGTTCACCGGTAGACCGGAAAGCGCGCGCACAGCGCCTTCACCTCGGCGCGCACCAATTCCTGCACCTTCGGGTCACCCGGGGCATCGAGCACATCGGCAAGCAACTCACCAACGCGGGTGACTTCGGCGACGCCGAATCCGCGCGTGGTCATCGCCGGTGAGCCCAGGCGGATGCCGCTGGTGACGAACGGCTTTTCCGGGTCGTTCGGGATGGCGTTCTTGTTCACCGTCATGTTCACTTCACCGAGCAGCGCCTCGGCGTCCTTGCCAGTGACCTTCTTCTGGCGCAGATCGACCAGGAACAGATGGCAGTCGGTGCGCCCGGAGACAATGCGCAGTCCGCGTGCCTGCAGCGCGCTGGCCATCGCACGCGCGTTGTCGATCACCTGGGTCTGATAGACCTTGAACGACGGCTCCATCGCCTCCTTGAATGCCACTGCCTTCGCAGCGATGACATGCATCAGCGGACCACCCTGCACACCGGGAAAAATCGCCGAGTTGACCGCTTTTGCATGCGCCTCGGTCTTCGACAGGATGAAGCCCCCGCGCGGACCGCGCAGCGTCTTGTGGGTGGTGCTGGTGATGAAGTCGGCATAGGGCACCGGACTCGGATAGACCCCGGCGGCAACCAGGCCGGAGTAATGCGCCATGTCGACCAGAAACAGGGCGCTGACTTCGTCGGCGATCTCCCGGAAGCGCTTGAAGTCGATGCGCAGCGCATAGGCCGAGGCGCCGGCGACGATCATCTTCGGCTTGTGCTCGCGGGCGAGACTCGCCACCTGCGCGTAGTCGATCTCCTCGGTCTTCGGGTCGAGGCCGTAGGTGATCGCGTGGTAGATCTTGCCGCTGAAGTTGACCGCCGCGCCATGGGTGAGGTGCCCGCCATGGGCGAGCGACATGCCCAGAAGCGTGTCGCCCGGTTTGAGCATCGCCAGATAGACGCCCATGTTGGCCTGCGCGCCGGAGTGCGGCTGCACGTTGGCATAGGGCGCGTCGAACAGTGCCTTGACCCGCTCGATGGCCAATGTCTCGGCAATATCGACGAACTCGCAGCCGCCGTAGTAGCGCTTGCCCGGATAGCCCTCGGCATATTTGTTGGTGAGCACCGAGCCCTGGGCGGCCAGCACGCGTGGGCTGGCATAGTTCTCGGACGCGATCAACTCGATATGGTCCTCCTGACGCTGGCGCTCGGCCTGCATCGCGCTCCAAAGCTCAGGGTCGAAGCCTTCGATCCGGTCGTTGTCGCTGAACATGTGCGCTCCTGAACGATGCAAAGGCTTGATTTTAGCAAGTTTTGGGCGGGCCCCTGCCGGAAAGCTGCGTTGCAGCGTCAGCGTCCCGAGCGGAGCGCGCCGCTCCCGGATGCCTGAGCTGGCGACGTTTGCAGCGGCGCCAGCAGCGTGTTAACTACTCACTTTCCTGCTGGCTGTCAGGGTCGTCCAATCGGGGGGAAGCCGTTTGAACATGCTGCTCGCGCTGTCGCGCGCGATCGATGCGGTCAATGAACGCATCGGCCGCGTCGTCTGTTGGCTCACCCTGCTGGTGGTGCTGGTGGCCACGGCCAACGCCATCCTGCGCTACGGCTTCCGTTTCGGATCGAATAGCCTGATCGAAGCGCAGTGGTACATGTTCGCGTTGATCTTCCTGTTCGGCGCAGCCTGGACCCTGGCCAAGGGCGCCCATGTCCGGGTGGACATCCTCTACGGGCGGATGACCCCGCAGCGGCAGGCCTGGGTCGACATCCTCGGCGGCCTGCTGTTCTTCCTGCCGACCACCATCGGACTCACCGTGCTGTCGATGCCGATGGTCATGTCGTCGATCCAGGCCTGGGAGCAATCGCCCGATGTCGGCGGACTGGCCCGCTGGCCGATCAAGCTGGCGATTCCGATCGCCTTCGCCCTGCTCTCGCTGCAGGGCGTGTCCGAGATCATCAAGCGGGTCGCCTTCCTGCGCGGGCTCGCTCCGGCGCCAGTGCACCGGCGCGAACTGCAGTAAGGCCACAGCATGGGTATCGAAATGCTGGCACCGGCGATGTTCGTGACGATGTTCGCGTTCCTGCTGATCGGCTATCCGGTCGCCTTCTCGCTCGCTGCAGTCGGGCTGCTGTTTTCGCTGATCGGCATTCAGGCCGGCGCGTTCGGTCCGCAACTTCTGCAGGCCCTGCCGGAGCGGGTGCTCGGCATCATGAGCAACCAGACGCTGCTGGCAATCCCGTTCTTCACCTTCATGGGCGTGGTGCTGGAACGCAGCGGCATCGCCGAAGAAATGCTGGAGACCATGGGTCAGGTGTTCGCCTCGGTGCGCGGTGGCATCGCTTATGCGGTCATCTTCGTCGGTGCCCTGCTCGGCGGTCCGGCCGGCGTGGTCGCAGCCACCGTGATCGCGATGGGCCTGATCTCGCTGCCGGTGATGATGCGCCACGGCTACTCGACCCGACTGTCCACTGGCGTCATCGCCGCCTCGGGCACGCTTGCGCAGATCGTGCCCCCGTCCATCGTGCTGGTGGTAATGGCCGAGGTGCTCGGCATCTCGGTCGGCGATGTCTACGAGGGCGCACTGGTGCCCAGCCTGGTGCTGACCAGCCTGTACGCGCTCTACATCTTCCTGGTGTCGATCTTCTTTCCAGACGCGGTGCCGGCGATCCCGATCGAGGAACGCCAGCCGCGCGACCGGGCGCTGTTGCTGCGCGTGCTCAAGTCGCTGATACCCGCGATCGTGCTGCTGGTGCTGGTGATCGGCACCATCTTCATGGGCCTGGCGACACCGACCGAGGCCGCAGCGATGGGGGCCGTCGGCTCGCTCGGGCTGGCCGCCGTCAACCGGCGGATGGACATGAAAGTGCTGCGCCAAGCGATGGAGCAGACCGCAACCCTGACCAGCTTCGCCATCTTCATCCTGATCGGCGCCACGGTCTTCACACTCGTGTTCCGTGGCCTGGACGGCGACCTCTGGGTCGAGCACCTGCTGACCGGTCTGCCGGGGGGGCAGACCGGCTTCCTGGTGTTCGTCAACGTGCTGATCTTCGTGCTGTCGTTCTTCCTCGACTTCTTCGAAATCGCCTTCATCCTGCTGCCCCTGCTCGGCCCGGTGGCCGACAAGCTGGGTATCGACCTGGTCTGGTTCGCGGTGCTGATCGCGGTCAACATGCAGACCTCGTTCATGCATCCCCCGTTCGGCTTCGCGCTGTTCTATCTGAGGAGCGTCGCGCCGCCCGCAGTGAAGACCAGCGACATCTACCTTGGCGCGATCCCGTTCATCATCATCCAGTTGATCATGGTCGGTCTGCTGATCTATTTCCCGGGGATGGTGCTCAACTTCGCCAGCCGCAGCTGAGCGGAAGCCCCGCGGGGAATGAACATTCCCCGGCACGACCGAGAGGTATCAGCGGTACCATTCTTTTGCGTTTCATCTGGACCGAATATCGACCAGCAGGTCAGGAAGTCGAGCAATCGAGCAACCCGGCCAGAAACGTGATGAAGAAACTGCTGGCTGCGTCCTGGCTCAAAAAGCAGCTTCAGGGCCTGATCCGCCGACCGGCCCAACGTGAAGGGGTGAGCAATGAACATGACTGTCGAGCAGAACCTGATTTCCAAGATCAAGGCGTTGTCGCCTCAGCAGGTGGCCGAGGTCGAAGACTTCGTGGAGTTCCTTGCGGCCAAGAGCAGGAAGCGCGCGGCGTTTGATCGGCTCCTGGCCATCGCGCCGGCGCTCGAAGCCGCTGGTGTCGAGCCGATGACCGAGGACGAGATCGCCACCGAAGTGAAGGCCGCGCGCGCAGAGCGGAGCGCACGCAATCAATCAGGCCAGCAAGTGGGCAAGGACGCGGTTGGAGGATAGTTCTGGATACCAACGTGGCCGTGTCCGCGCTGCTGTGGCGCGGCAAGCCTTATCGGCTGCTTGAGGCCATCCGCCAGCGCAGCGATATCCGCCTGTTCAGCAGCCCGGCATTGTTGGCCGAACTTGCCGACGTGCTCAGTCCCCCATCGCCCACCCAGCAGCTCGGTGTGATCGGCCGATCAGCACACGAAGTGTTGGGCGACTACATCGAGATCGTCGAAGTGGTCGAGCCCGAGGACGTGCCGCGCGTGGTGCCCGCCGATGCCGACGACGATCATCATCTCGGGCGACGCCGACCTCCTCAGCTTGGGCAACCACCAGCGCATCGCCATCTTGTCGGCCGCTATGGCCGTCGAGCAGATCGGCAGCGAGGACGCAGGAAGCAAGACTTGAAGTTCGCGCCTCGCTGCCAGGGCCGACCACACGGTCACCGGGGACAAGCTGTACCGGGGACAAGCCTTTCCTGTCCGTACTGGATCTACCGAATTGACACGCTACTTCTTCGCCGCCACCGGATTGTTCAGCACGAAACTGTCGTAGGTGAGATCGGCCGTACGGTGCCAGCTGTGCTGCGCCTCCCGGAACGCACGCCAGTTGGCGTAGATCTTCGCAAACGACGGGTTCTTCGCTGCCTCTTCGTCATACATCGCGAAGGCCGCCTTCTGCGCCGCCTGCATCACCTCGACCGGGAACGCGCGCACCTGAACGCCGGTCTTCTGGATGCGCGCCAGCGCCGGCGGATTCTTCGCATCGTACTCGGCCAGCATGTTGACGTTGATCTCGGCCGAGGCGACATCGATCGCCTGCTGGAACTCGCGCGGGAGCTTCTCCCATTCCTTCAGGCCGACATACATCGAGAGCTGGGCGCCGCCTTCCCAGAAGCCAGGGTAGTAGTAGAACTTGGTGACTTTGGCCAGCCCCAGACGCTCGTCGTCATAGGGCCCGACGAACTCAGTGGCATCGATCGTTCCACGCTCGAGGGCCGGATAGATATCTGCCGGCGCGATCACCTGAGGCAGCACGCCGATGCGCGACAGCATCTCGCCGGCCAGTCCAGGGATACGAAAGCGCAGCCCCACCATGTCCTTGAGCGTGCGGATCTCGCGCCGGAACCAGCCGCCCATCTGGGTGCCGGTGTTGCCAGCCGGAAAGCTCATGATGTTGTACTCGCGCATCAGTTCCCGGATCAGTTCCATCCCGCCGCCGTAGTACATCCAGGCGTTCTGCTGGCGCGCGTTCAGTCCGAACGGCACCGCGGTGTCGAATGCGAGCGCCCGGTTGCGCCCGATGTAGTAGTAACTCGCGGTGTGACCCATCTCGATGGTGCCGTTCTGCACGGCGTCCAGCACCTGAAGGCCGCCGACGATTTCGCCGGCGGCAAATGGGCGGATCTGGAAGCGGCCACTGGTCAGCCGGTCGATGCGCTCGCAGAACATCTGGGCGGCGCCGAACAGGGTGTCGAGACTCTTGGGAAAGCTCGACTGCATGCGCCAGCGAACCGCTGGGGTCGTCTGCGCAATGGCCGGTGCGCCGATGATCGCAGTCGATGCCGCGGCCACCGAGGCGGCAGCACCGGTCAGAAATCCGCGCCGGCTACCGGCCGTTGCGCCAGTGCCGTCGCTCGCCGAAGGCGCATCGGTGGCTGCGGCCGGCTTCAGATCGATTGGGTCAGATGCTTTGGGCTGATTCATCGTGCACTCCTCACATGGGCGTCGATCTGGCTGCCGCCGGTGACCGCTCTTGGCGTTGCAGACTTTGTTCTGGACGGACCGCTCGGCCCGCCGCAGCACAGAGTGTAGCCAGATGGACAACTGGCTGTCACGATCGACACGGTTCTGACCGTGCTGACCGAGTTGGTGCTGACCCACGTGGTGCTGACCCACGTGGTGCTGACCCACGTGTTGCCGACCGGCACGAGCCGTGTCCACGCGTGGCATTGCCGCTGCAGGCGCCGTGCCGGCCAGGGTTGGCGCTATCATCGGCCATGTATGAATGGCTAGACTCACCCGCCGCCTTCGAGGCAGCCCTCGCCTCGCTCGATGCGGGCAGCCGCGCCAGCGACGATCTGGCACGCGTTGGCCTGGACACCGAGTTCATGCGGGTCAACACGTTCTACCCGGAACTTGCACTGGTGCAGCTTGGCCGGCCGAACGAGGTGGCCTGGCTGATCGACCCGAAACCCTGCGCGCCGCTCGATGCCCTGGGGGCACTGCTGCGCTCGCCCGCCTGCGTGAAGATCATGCACAGCGCAAGCGAAGATCTGGTGGCACTCGCCCCGATCTCGCAGGCGCCGCTTGCCGCCCTGTTCGACACCCAGATCGCGGCCGCCTTTGCCGGTCTGGGCGCGGGCCTGGGCTATCAGAAGCTGGTCGCGCTGGAGCTTGGCATCGACATCGAGAAAGGCGAAACGCGCTCTGACTGGTTGCGCCGGCCGCTGTCGGCCGACCAGTTGCGCTATGCAGCGATCGATGTGCTGCATCTGCCCGCGCTGCATGATGCGCTGCTCGGCCGCCTGGACCAGCGCAACATGCTCGACTGGTGCCAGGAAGACTGCGACCGGCTCGCGCAGGGCTTCGATGCGGATGACCCGCAGCCGCATCTGTCGTTCACTGCGCTGTCGAAGGCGCCAGTCGAGCAGCAGGCGCGATTGCGTCGTCTTCTGCTGTGGCGAGACGCGCTGGCGCGGCGGATCGACCGGCCGCGGCAGTGGATCTTTGACAACGCGCAGGCCACGAGCCTGATCGAAACACCGCCCGATCAGCTGGCGGCGCTGACTGCACGCCTGACCGGTGCACGCAGCTTCCCCAAGCGCGAGCTGGGCAGCCTGTTCGAACTGCTCGGCGCGCCGCTTTCCGCCGACGAACTGCTGCTGCCGCCGATACCGGCGCCGATCCGCGGTGAAGCCGAGCGCATGTTCAAGGCGCTACGCGAACGGGTGAATGCGCGCGCGATCGAGCTCGATCTGCCCCCCGGCCTGCTCGCTTCGCGCCGTGTGCTGGAAGCGCAGGTGCGCGGCGAGCGACCACCGGAACTCGATGGCTGGCGCGGGCAGGTGCTCGGTCAGGCGCTGGAGGGCTAGCGGCGTGGCCTTGGTGCTGATCCGTGGCGCAGGCGACGTAGGCTCGGCGGTGGCGCACCGGCTGTTCTCGGCTGGCCATTCAGTAGTCATCCATGATGTCGTACGGCCAGCTCATGCACGTCGCGGCATGGCCTTCTCCGATGCACTATTCGAGGATCGCTGCACACTGGCCGGCGTGCTGGGCAAGCGTGTGTCTGACCTGCCGGCGCTGCCGTTGATGGCCCGATGCGGGCGAGCGGTGCCGTTGACCGACCTGCAGTTCGGGGCAGCGCTCGACTGCATTCGCCCGCAGGTGCTGGTCGATGCGCGCATGCGCAAGCGCGAAGTGCCTGAATCGCAGTGCGCGCTCGCGCTGCTGACCATCGGACTGGGGCCGAACTTCCGCGCTGGCGTCAATGCGCACCGGGTGATCGAAACCGCATGGGGAACGGCGCTGGGCGAGGTGATCGAATCCGGTGCCAGTCTTCCACTCGCTGGCGAACCGCGCCCGATCGACGGTCTGGGCAGGCAGCGTTTCGTGACCGCACACATCGACGGCCTGTTCGTCACCACGCGCCGCATCGGCGAGCGGGTCGAGGCTGACGAGGCGATCGCGCATATTGCAAGCGCCGCCACCCAGAGCGCGGTACTCACGGCCCCGATCTCTGGCTGCCTGCGCGGTCTGGTGCACACTGGCGCCGTCGTGCGCGCTGGTGACAAGGTGATTGAAATCGATCCACGCGCCGATCCGGGTCTGGTGGTCGGCCTGGGCGAGCGTCCGGCATTCATCGCAGACGGGGTATTGAAGGCGATCGCGAAAGCAGGGCTGTCAGTTAGCGGGCAGCCGTCACACGACTAAGCACGATCGGTGTGCAACCACGGCAACGTCGCAGGGGCAGTGAGCGGCTGAGAGGAAAAAGAGGAAAAGGGGTCAGTTTCCGTGGCACGTATCGGGACCAGGCACGGCTCGCTGGCGGAAATTGCCCCTCCTTTTCCTTAGCTGAAGTCGCGCGACTGGGTAGTGAGCCGCCCGAGCAGCCGACTGTCATCGACCAGCCGGCCCGCCACCAGATGGATGACTTCACCTTCGCGCTGCACCTGGCCGTAGACGGTCATCAGCCGTGAGGCGAGCAGTTCGCGGCGTTGACGCTCGACCAGCGCCGGCCAGACCACGACATTGATGTAGCCGGTCTCGTCCTCCAGGGTGACGAACACCACCCCGCTGGCGGTGGACGGACGCTGGCGGCAGGTGACGATGCCGCACACGCGCATCGTCTGCCCGTTGCGCGAACTGCGCAGCGCCTCGGCAGTGGACATGCGGCGCGCAGTCAGCAACGGGCGCAACAGCGCGAGCGGATGACTGCGCAGCGTGAGCCCGAGCGTGGCGTAGTCGAGCACCACCTGCTCGCCTTCGCGCGGTTCGAACAGCGACGGCTGCACGGCATCGCGCGGCGACCGTGTCAATGCCGTATCGCCATCGAAACCCAGCGCCTGCCACCACGCCTCGCGCCGATGCCCGGCGAGCGAGACGAGTGCATCGGCCGCGGCCAGCGCGTTGATGTCGGTGCGCTGCAACTGTGCGCGGCGCGCGAGATCGGCGACATCGCTGAACGGTGACTGCGCGCGCGCGGCCACCAGCCGCGCAGCCCCGGCCTCGCTCAATCCCTTGATCATGCGCAGGCCGAGTCTCAATGCCGGACCCGGCACCAGGTGAGGTGCCACCCCAGGCAGCGTGCCCGGCGCCGATGTCGGTTCCGGTGCTACCGGTGTTACCAGTGCTACCGGTGTTACTTCCGGCGCCGCAGCCGACAGTGCACCTGATCTCGCCTGCGCATCGACCGCCGCCTCCAGCACGCAATCCCATCCGCTCACCAGCACATCGGGCGCATGCACCTGCACGCCATGCCGTTTCACATCCTGCACGATCTGCGAGGGCGCATAGAAGCCCAGCGGCTGCGAGTTGAGCAGCCCGCAGGCGAAGGCTGCCGGGTGATGGCACTTCAGCCAGCACGACACATACACCAGCAGCGCAAAGCTCGCCGCATGCGACTCGGGAAAACCATACTCGCCGAAGCCGAGAATCTGCTGGAATATCTGCTCGGCATAGCTCGCGCTGTAGCCGCGCGCCAGCATTCCGGCGAGCAGCTTGTCGCGAAACGGCTCAAGCCCCCCCTTGCGCCGCCAGGCGGCCATCGCCCGGCGCACCCGGTCGGCCTCACCGGCGGTGAAGCCGGCGGCCACCACCACCAGTTGCATCACCTGCTCCTGGAAGATCGAGATGCCCAGCGTGCGCTCGAGCACGCCCTTCACCGCCGCCGATGGATAGGTGACCGGCTCCCGGCCCTGCCGCCGGCGCAGGTACGGATGCACCATGCCGCCCTGGATCGGCCCGGGGCGCACGATCGCCACCTCGATCACCAGATCGTAGAAGCAGGCCGGCTTCAGCCGCGGCAGCATCGACATCTGTGCACGCGACTCGATCTGAAACACGCCGATGGTGTCGGCGCGCTGGATCATCGCGTAGGTGGCGGCATCCTCGGCCGGGATGTCCTGCAGACGCCAGGCTGCGGACGTTACAGGATGTGATGCAGGATGTGATGCAGGATGTGATGCGGGATCCGATACGGGGTCTGTACCCGAAACGTGCCTCGCCCCGCCCTCCGGTGACGGTACCCCGAATGCATTCAGGGCATCGAGCGTCTTTCTCACCGCAGTGAGCATGCCCAGCGCCAGCACATCGATCTTGAGCAGGCCGAGCGCATCCAGATCGTCCTTGTCCCACTGGATCACCGTGCGCCCGTCCATCGCCGCGTTCTCAACCGGCACCAGCCGGGTCAGCCGGTCGCGCGCAATGACGAAGCCGCCGCTGTGCTGCGACAGATGGCGGGGAAAGCCGACCAGCAGATGCGCGAACTCGACCACCTGCACGAGCAGCGGATTGTCCGGGTCGAAGCCAGCCTCGACCAGCCGCTCGCGCGCCACCTCGCGTCCATCCCACCAGGCGAGCGTCTTCGTCAATCGGTCGATCTGGTCGAGCGACAAGCCGAACGCCTTGCCCACATCACGCAGCGCCGAGCGTGGCCGGTAAGTGGACAGCGCTGCAGTCAGCGCGGCGCGATCGCGCCCGTACTTCGCGTACAGGTACTGCATCACCTCTTCGCGCCGCTGATGCTCGAAGTCGACATCGATATCGGGCGGCTCGTTGCGCTCCTTGGAGATGAAGCGCTCGAACAGCACCTGCATGCGTCCCGGGTCGACCTCGGTGATACCCAGTGCATAGCAGACCGCCGAGTTCGCCGCCGAGCCGCGCCCCTGGCACAGGATGCCGCGGCCGCGCGCGAAACGCACGATGTCATGCACGGTGAGGAAGTAGGCCTCGTACTTCAGCTCGGCAATGAGCGCGAGCTCATGCTCGATCAACTTCAGCACCGCATCGGATGCGCCGTGCGGATAGCGCAGCGCGAGTCCGTCGAAGGTCAGCTCGCGCAGCCAGGCGCTCGCGCTGCGCCCCTGCGGCACCAGCTCGCGCGGATACTCGTAGCGCAACTCATCGAGCGAGAAGGTGCAGCGTTCGGCGATCGCCATCGTCTGCGCCAGCAGCTCGGGCGGATAGAGCTGCATCAGCCGGCCGATCGGGCGCAGGCAGCGTTCGGCATTGGGCAGCACCCGGCGGCCGAGCTCGGTGAGCGGTGTCAGCGCGCGGATGGCGGTCAGCACATCATGCAGCGGCTTGCGTTCTCGCCGGTGCATCTGCACTGCACCGCAGGCAGTCAACGGCAGCTGCAGTTCGGCCGCCAGTTGCAGCGCGTGCGCAAGCCGCGCGCCATCGTCCGCACTTTGCACCAGCGCGACGCCGAGCCAGCAGTCGCCGGGGAAAGCGCGGGCGAGCAGCCCGAGCGCATCGTGCACGGCAGGTCCCGCGGGTGAGTCGGCGGTCTCGGTCTCGGTCTCGGCCGCCACCGTCTCCGGGGCAGCCAGCAGCACGATCGCCAGACACTGATCAAGCCCCCGCAGCAGATCGGCGAGCTGCAGCCGGTAGTTGCCCTTGGGCGCGCGACCGCGTGCCAGGCTGATCAGCTCGCACAGATTGCCATAGCCCTCGCGTGTGCAGGCAAGCAGGATCACCCGTTCTATCGCCGTGCAGTCGGCCAGCCTGAACTGCGCACCGACGATCAGCGCCAGCGCGCAGTCCTTCGCCGCCAGATGGGCGCGCACCACACCGGACACCGAACACTCGTCGACGATCGCCAGCGCGCGATAGCCCAGGGCCGAGGCCTGCGCGACCAGTTCCTCCGGATGCGAGGCCGCGCGCAGGAAACTGAAGTTCGACAGTGCGTCGAGTTCGGCATAGCCCGGCAACATGCTGCGGCGACTGGCGTTCGTTGGGCGTGTGCGCTGAACTGCTAGCCGAACACGCCATGCAGATACCAGCGCGACGGATCGACCGGCTCACGATAGATCCAGCACACCTCGCCACAACGGTTGCGCGCGACGAAGTAGTCACGCGCCGCGGCCCGGCCATCCCACCAGCCGGCTTCGATCCGCTCCGGCCCGCTGATCATCTCCAGTGCACCCTGATACTGCGGGCGGGCTTCGGCACAGATGAGCGCGCGCGGCCGCTCGAGCAGGAACACCGGCCGTGCACCGAGTGCGCCGGCTGGCGATTCATGCAGCTGGCGCGCCGCGGGTGGCGGCAGCCGGGCATCGGCGCGATACCAGGCCTGCTCCGGGCGATGGTCATCGCGCAGCGCCACGGTGAACATCGCGCCGGGCTCGAGCCGGGAGGCGAGCCGCTCGGTGAGTTCGCGCCAGGACTGCGCACGCCGCGTCGCATCGGGCAGGAAGCTGGTGCTCTGTTCGCCGAAGCCATGCAATGTCGCCACCTTGATCGACACCGCGCTCACCGTAGCCTTGAGTTCGAGCCGGTCAAGCCGCTCGCGCAGCAGCCGGCGCCAGCGGACACGGGCACGCTCGGGCGCATGCGCGCCGACCGCAAGCAGCGTCGGTGGCATCGAACGGCCATGCTCGAGCTCGACTTCGACCTGCAGCGCACCGGCCCCGCGCGCGCGCAGAAAACCTTCCATTGCCGCGAGCATGCGCGTGAGCGGCACATCGAGCAGCGCGGTGTCGTTGACCTCGCTCAGCAGATCGATACGCGCATCGAAGCGCTCGGGCAACGCGAAGCACACCCGCGGATCGGCGGCACGGCCCAGGGCACGATCCAGATCGATCGATGCTGGCGCACCGAAGCGGCGCCGGAAGCCCTCGCGTGGCAGCGCAGTCGCCTCGCCTATACGGCTGATACCCAGCACCGCCAGCGCATCGAGGGTCTCGCGCGGCCAGTCGAGCAGTTCGAGCGGCAACCCGGCGAGACGCGCGGCCAGATCGCCCGGCTCGAGGCAGGCACGTACGCCGGTCTGCCGGTGCCCGGCACGCGCGAGCAGCCAGGCCGCACGCGGTGTCGGCGCCACACCGAAGGCAGCGCGAAAGCCCAGTTCGGTGAGACCGGTGCGCAACTGTCCGAGCAGCCGCGCGAGACCACCGAACAGTTTGAGACTGGCCGAGACTTCGAGCAGCACCCCGGCGCGCTCGAGCACCACCGATGGGGTGAACTGTGCAGCCCAGGCCGCGACCTGCGCGATCGCCTGCTGCTCGCGCTCGGCAGCGCGCGGCAGCACGACCAGTCCGGTGACAAGCGCATTGGCCGCCGCGACGCTCATGCCGACACAAACGCCGGCGGCATGTGCCGGTGCATTGACGGCCAGCACGAACGGCCTGTTGCCCGGGCCGTCGCTCACCGCCAGCGGCAGGTCGAGGATCAGCGCGCCGCTGGCACGGTCACTCGAAATCCCACCCAGCCCCCCACTGCCCGACTGGGCACGATTGACCGCCTCCAGAGGCAGTTCGGGTAGATAGAGTGCAATCCACAACAGGGTCGATGACACGGTCGATATCCAGTGGCTGCGCCGGCATCATCGCGACGGGGTGAACTCACGCTCGCGCGTCAGACGGACCGAAGCCGCGCGAAGCGCAGCCCCCACCGCCGCCACCGAATGTGCGATCCGGCCAGGCAGACCGGCGCCGGACGGATCGACTGGCACCGCACCGCCCGCCATCTGACCTGCCGCCAGCGCGCGCGGCCGCAGTGCCTGCCCGGCCAGATACGGCTGCGGCAGCCGGCGCGCCCTGAGGGTCACCGTCTTCGGCCGCGCCAGCCCGCGCCGCTTGCACAGACTCACCGCCAGCGCCCCTTCCGCAGTGACGCTCAGTGCCAGCCGCAAGGCCGCCGGTGTCGACAGGGTCGCCGCACAGCTGGCTGAGAAAACGATGCCCAGACCACCGCCAGCGGCGGCGGCGAGCTGCAGCCGGCGCAACCGCTGGTAGCGCTGCGCGCTGTCGCTGCCGCGCGCAGGGCGTGCCCACAGCAGCACCGCACCGGCCGCCCCGCTGCGCAGCGCCTGCTCGGCCGCCCACAGCGCATCGTCTTCGCTCCGGGGCCGCAGTATCGCCAGCGCCTCCAGGTCGATGCCGGCCGCCGCCAGTGCCGGTGCATAAGGCATGTGCGGCGGATCGATCAGCAGCAGCCCGCGTCCGCGCCAGTCGGCCGAGCGGGTCAGATGGCGCAGCGCCGGCAGCAGCAGCGACACCTCACCGATACCGCAGGCGTCCGACAGGATTTCGGTCAGCGCCGCCACCGGCCAGCCGCCACCGGGAATCTCGGCGTCCAGATCGGGAAACCCGGTCGGGATGCCGGGCGCGATGTTCGCGGGCAGTTCGCCGGCGCGGAACACCGACGGGATCGAGGACAGGGCCACCGGACCGACCCCCGCCGTGCGGGCGGCGAATGCCCGCAGCGCCTGCGGCAGCGGCGAGTCCGGAACAGGGACAGCGCCGAGACCGGAGACGGAACCGGAGGTGGAGCCGCGGAGGGGAGCGAAGGCAACGGAGGGCATGCCGTATATTTATACGGTATTCATCTGCCGTGCAACTCTTTTCGATCAGGCCCATGGCGCTGCGAACAAAGGGCCCTGGTTTCACGCTTCAGGACAGGTTTTCACACCACGCGCCAGAACCGGCCACCCGGGACACTTCGATCGACTGCATCTGTTCGATCAACGTGTCCCGGGGTCTGCCTTGCCAGCAACACTCGGTTCTGAATGAGAAGATTTCCTTCGGCGCCGGATTCATTCAGATCATTGTCTGGTCAGTGCCTGCAGCGGTCCTGCCATCGACGCATCGCTCCAAGTATCGACTGCCTATTCCATCGCCACCGGCAACCAGTCCGCCACGCGGCCAGCGACACCCAGCCGGCGCCGCACATCGGTGTAGTCGCGCTCGCCGCGCACGATCTTCGCCACCGCGCTCCAGAAGCGCGGGCTGCGCGTCGGCAGTGCATAGCAGGCGCGCGGCCACCAAAGGTAGATATGCGCCCAGCGCCGCGCGTCGATCAGTGTGGGCATCAGTTCGGCATCGATCGCCCGCTCGTAACCGAGCTCACCGGCAGCGCCACTCATCTGGTGATCGACGATCGCCCGGGCGGCGATCTGTCCGCTCCTCACCGCCCAGTGGATGCCCTCGCCGGTGAACGCCTCGACCAGCCCGGCCGCATCGCCCGCGAGCAGCGCGCGTCCGCGCTGGATCGCTGCCCCGACCGGACGCAGCGGCAGCACGAAGCCCACGGTGCGCAGCACCCGGTGCGGGCCGGGCAGTTGCCAGGCGAGATGGCGCCGGCCGTAGTCCTTCAACTGCTTGGCCGAACGAGCGCGGGTGGAGAAGCAGCCGACACCGACATTCAGATGATCGGCCTTCGGGAACACCCAGCCATAGGAGCCGTGCAGCGTGCCGATGTCGAGCGCCATCCGGTCCTGCCAGCGGTCCATGGTGGCCGCATCGACCGCGATGTCCTGTTCGGTGGCCGGCAGCAGGTGACGCACCTGCATCAGTCCGAGCGATCGGGCGACCGGGCCGGCTGCGCCGTCGGCACCGATCAGATAGTCGGCCTGAAAACTGTCATGCGCGCTACGCACGGTCACGCCACGCGCATCGATGTCGATCGACTTCACCGCCAGCCCGTCCTTCAGCTCGACCTGGCCGGTGGCCAGCGCGCGCTGGGTCAGCCAGGCATCGAAGCGGCTGCGCTGGATCATGTACACCAGCGGCCCATGCACCGGCATCGTGGTCGAACGCTGCATCCGCCATTGCAACTCGACGGTGGCAATGGTCCGCTCGGCCACTGGCGCGAGGTCGACACCGAGTGCCTGCGCGACCTTGTAGGTGACCCCACCGCCGCAGGTCTTGGCGCGCGGCAGAGGCTCGCGCTCGATGATCAGCACGCGCCGTCCGGCACGGCCCAGCGCCTCGGCGGCGACTGCACCGGCCGGCCCCGCACCAACGACGATCACGTCATGGCGCGGCCCGCTCACGGCCTGCCCTCGGCGGCAGCAAGCAGGGCGAACGACGCCAGCCAGTGAGTGGCGACATAGTCACCGGTGATTGCGGCACCGCTCGATGCCTGCCAGTGGGCCTCGATCGCCCGGGTCACCGGTGGCTGCAGCGCTGGCGGCAACGAGGGCCAGAGCGCACGCCAGCACCAGGCGCGCGACAGATTGAGCCCGTGCAGATGCACGATGCGTGCATCTGTGGCGTCACTGATGCGCACCGGCACAAGCCAGCCCGCAAGCGCGTCCCGGTCGGGCGTGAACGCCTGCCACCAGTCGAAGAAATCGCAGTCGTCCAGCACCCGTTGCATCAGCAGCGCCTCGACCAGACCGGGCGAAAGAAAGTCCTCGCCTCCTGGCTCGTAGTGGGCCGGATAGCGCCGGTCGCGGCCGAACCAGCGATGCGCCGCCTGCCCGATGCCGCACGCCAGCGCCGGATGAGCACAGCTATGTGCGTAGTCGAGCGCAAGCACACAGGCGAACGCGCTGTTGCCATGGGTGGCGGCACGCACCGGATAGTCGAGCCTGGGCAGATGATCGAGCAGCGCCAGCGCGATTCGTCCGGACAGCGGCGCCAGCGTATCGCGCCACCTGGCGTATCGATGAGTAGCGCGCTCGGTCGCGCGATCCGCCGCGCGATCCGCCGCGCGATCGGCACCGTGATCCGTACCGCGATCTGCACCCGACAGGCCAGACCGGGATGCGACCAGCCGTTCCAGTTCTGCCTGCAACTGCAGCAGCCAGCCCCAGCCATAGGGTCGCTCGAAGGCGCGGTAGCCGGGGCGGTCGAACAGAGCGCATTCGCCAGCCGCGGCGTCCGGGGTGAAGCCGAGGTCGAAGCGCGCCTCGATGCGTTCTGCCTGTCCGGCACCCAGGCGATCTCGATGCAACCGCAGCAGGCGCAGCAGGCTCCAGTGCATGTGCACACATGAGTGCCAGTCGTAGCTGGTGTGAAACAGCGGATGCTGCACCCGGGGCAGCAGCAGACAGTCTGGCGATTCGAGCCACAGATCGGGGCGGTAGGGCCATTCGCGCGCGATGCTGGCGAGCGCGACCTCGGCAAGCGCGGCAGCATCGACCGGGCCGATCATGACAGGCTCGCCGCGAGCACCAGCACGACCCCGAGCAGGGTGACGCCTATGCCTGCCCATTCGCGCCAGCTGCTGCGCTGGGCGAACAACCGGCGTGACAGCAGCGCCGCAAACACGACTTCGATCAGGCCGACGGTACGCACTGCCGCCGCGGTCTGCAACGAAAACGCGAGGAACCAGAACTGGGACGCGAACGCGCCGAGAAAGCCGGCGGCCAGCGACGGCCGCCAGGCGCGCACCAGCGCGGTCAGCCGCCCGGGCTCGCGCCAGCGCAGCCAGGCCGACAGCACCAGCGTTTGCAAGGCCAGGGCCAGGGTCAGCGCCAGGGTGGCCCGACCGTAGAACGGATCATCGCCCAGGGCAAGAATCGAGCCCCGGTAGCCGACCACCGACACCGCGAACATGCTGCCGGTGGCAATCCCCAGCAGCGCGGCGCGCAGCGTCGAGCCACGGCGCAGCAGCGCCGCCGACAACCCTGCCCGCGAACTGACCTCCGGCCCGGGGTGCGCGTCCGGCCGGACCGGCTTCCAGGACAGCAACACGACGCCGGCGGTCGCCACCAGAACGCCCAGCACCGCCAGCGAGCTCAACCGGTCGCCGAGGAACACGAACCCGAACAGCGCAATCTGCACCGGCTCGGTCTTGGTGTAGGCCGTGCTGACCACGAACGAGCGCTGCTGCATCAGCAACAGCAGCCACGCGGTAGCCACGATCTGGGTCAGCGCCCCCAGCATGAGCCAGCCCCAGAACACCAGGGTGAGGCGCGGGCTGGCGACAGCACCGACCGCGACCATGCCCGCGAGAAACAGGCAGGCGAACGGCAGGCCGTACAGAAAGCGCACATGGGTCGCGCCGACCGTGCCTACGGTATCGACCAGACTGCGCTGCAACGCATTGCGCAGGGTCTGACCGCCAGCGGCGACGATAGTGCAGGCGATCCAGAGCGTGCCCGGGATGATCATCGTGCAGGCTTCAGTGGTCTAACAGCCACGGGCTGGCTCACACACCACGAGGTTGCCCGGGGTCAGATCAGTTTCCGGCAATGGTCATGTTGTCGATCAGGATCGAGCCCGTGCTCCTGGACCCGCGGTCGAGCACATCGGCGCCCACCTCGACGATGCCGCGGAACATCGCCTTCAGGTTGCCGGCGATGGTGATCTCGTGCACCGGATAGGCGATCACGCCATCTTCGACCCAGAAGCCGGCTGCGCCGCGTGAATAGTCGCCGGTCACCGAGTTGATGCCGTGGCCGAGCAGTTCGGTCACCACCAGTCCGCGTCCCATCTTCTTCAGCAGACCCGCGAAGTCGAGTGTGCCGCTGGCCAATGCCAGGTGGTGGCTGCCCCCGGCGTTGCCAGTGCTCTGCATGCCGAGCTTGCGAGCCGAATAGCTGCCCAGGAAGTAGCCCTGCACCACGCCATCGCGCACCACCTCGCGCGCGCTGGTAGCCACCCCCTCGGCATCGAACGGGGAACTGCCCAGCCCGCGCAGCAGGTGCGGGTCTTCGGTCAGGTGGATACCGGAGGCGAACACCTGCTCGCCCAGACTGTCGAGCAGGTAGCTCGACTTGCGGTACAGCGCGCCGCCGGACACCGCGCCGATGAAATGCGAGATCAGGCTGCCGGCAAGCGTGGCGTCAAACAGTACCGGTGCCTGCAGCGTATCGAGCTTGCGCGCGTCCAGCCGCTGAAGGGTGCGCTCGGCAGCGCGCCGGCCGACAGACTCGGGAGCATCCAGCTCATCCTGCCTGCGGGCAGCGGAATACCAGTCGTCGCGCTGCATGTCATCGCCCTGCCCGCCGATCACCGAGCAGGACAGGCTGTAACGCGAGGTCGGATAGCTTCCGACGAATCCGTTCGAGTTGGCCAGTGCGAAGTGCCACTGCTGGGTATACAGGTTGGCACCCTCGGAGTTGGTGATGCGCGCATCCACATCGAGCGCCGCCGCCTCGCAGCGTCTGGCGAGTTCGATCGCATCATCGACGGTCACGTCCCACGGGTGATGCAGGTCCAGCGCAGGCAACGACACCGGGTGCCGGGAGGGATCGGGCAGCCCGGCGCAATCGTCAGCGGCAGTGAAGCGGGCAATCGACAACGCCGCCTCGACCGTGTCAAGGATCGCCTTTCGGGTGAAGTCCGAGGTGCTGGCGTGGCCGCGCTGCTGGCCAAGATAGATCGATACCCCGAGCGACTTGTCGCGGGTGTACTCGATGGTTTCGACTTCGCGCGAACGCACCGTCACACTCTGGCCGAAGCCGTCATTCACCTCGGCATCGGCCGCGGTTGCGCCAAGCGATTTCGCATGCGCCAGAGCATCGGCAGCGATCTGCTTCAAGGTGTCTTCGGACAGGCTGAATCGGGCAGTGCTCATCGGATCGTACTCACAGTCGAGACAGGACTTATGATAACAGCGCGGGTGTCCCCTCCTGCCCCACCCCTGTCGGTGTCCGCCGTATTCCTGCGTAGCTGCCACGTCTCTGCGCCGTTTCTGCCCCGTCTCTGCCCAGTCTCTGCCGAGTCTCCCGCCCCTGCCAATGACCGACCCGATCGACCAGACGACCGCAGCCGACCCCGCTCAGGTGGCCCTCAGCAAGACCCGGCTCAAGCAGGCCGCCCATGACCTGCAGGCGCTTGGCGCGCGGCTGGTCGACCTGCCGCGCGACAAGCTCAAGGTGATCGAGCTGCCGGAACCGCTTTTGGACGCGGTCCTGGATGCACAATCGATCACCCGGCATGAGGCAAGACGGCGCCAGATGCAGTACATCGGCAAGCTGATGCGCGAGATCGATCCGGCGCCGATCCAGGCCCAGTTGTCGATCTGGGACGGCACCTCGGCCGCCGAGGTCGCGCGCCAGCATGCGCTCGAGCGCTGGCGCACCCGCCTGTTGGACAGCGAAACCGGGCTGACCGAGTTCGCCGCGCAGCATCCGGGCTGTGATACCCAGCAACTGCGTTCCCTGGTGCGCAACGCAAAGCGCGAGGCGGCGCAGAACAAGCCGCCGAAAAGCTACCGGGAGCTGTTTCGCGTACTGCGCCTGATCGATGGCGAAGTCCCGCTGAGTGATGGTCAGACGTAGCCAGCGCGGTGTGTCAGCGTCGCGTGTCATCGTCGCGTGTCAGCGCCGCATTGACTGGCAGCCGCCGGCTGCGTAACTTCTGCTTCACCCTGGCCACAACGACGAGCCAGGGAGCACAGGAGGAGAACACTCATGCACTGTCGCACGGCGAGGTCGGCAACCTCGATACCCGCAGCTCACCGGCTGCGCTCGGTCTTGCCAGCCTCATGTCTGCTCCTGCTGCTGGCAAGCGCGCAGCTGTTCGCGCAACCCTGGCCGTCCCGACCGGTGCGCCTGATCATTCCGTTTGCCCCGGGCGGGACCACCGACAACATCGGGCGACTGGTCACTCAACGGCTGGCTGAACCGCTCGGCCAGCCGGTGATCGCCGACAACCGTCCGGGGGCGGGCGGCATGATCGGTGCCGAGCTGGTGGCGAAGTCGCCGCCGGACGGCTACACGCTGCTGATGATGACCATCGCGTTCCCGATCGGCGCCGGCATGCGCAAGGATCTGCCGTTCGATCCGATCCGCAGCTTCGCCCCGGTGACCCAGCTGGTGTCGCTGCCGTTGATGCTGGTGGTGCACCCTTCGCTGCCAGTCGAATCGGTGAAGGACCTGATCGCCCTCGCCCGCGCGCGGCCGGGTGAACTGACCTACGCCACCTCGGGCCATGGCACCTCGCCGCACATGGCTGCAGCGATGTTCACCTGGATGACCCGGACCGAGATGATCCATGTGCCCTACAAGGGGAACGCGCCGACCCTGGTCGATCTGCTCGGCGGACAGGTGTCGATGACCTTCGGCATCGCCCATCAGTTCCTGGCGCCGGTCAAGGCGGGACGACTGCGCGCGATCGCGGTCACCACCGGGAAGCGAACCGGGTTCGCGCCGGAACTTCCGACCATCGCCGAGAGCGGACTGGATGGCTACGCGATCAGCGCCTGGCAGGGCATTCTGGCCCCGGCGGGCACCGCCCCCGAGGTGATCGCCCGGCTGCAGCGTGAGATCGCCCGCATCCTGCGTCTGCCCGAGGTGGTCGAGCGATTGACCAACGAGGGGGCCGAGCCGGTGGCCAGCACGCCGCAGGCGTTCGGTGAGTACCTGCGATCCGAGCTGGCCCGCTGGACCAAGGTTGGCCAGGCGGCCGGTATCAAGGTCGAATAGCGGGCAGGCAGCGGCGGTCTCGATTAGCATCGCTACCCGGGTCAGTTCAGATCCCCGCATTTGTTTGCTCCCTGCCTGCCGCCATGTCCGAGCCCACTTCAGATTCCCCTGCCGCCGCGCCGGTGTCCGACCGGACGTCTGACCGGACGTCCGACCCGACGTCCGACCCGACGTCCATCCCGGCCGCCAGCCCCGCGTCTCTCGGTGCAACGCTTACCATAGGGCTGGTCTCGATCAGCGACCGCGCCTCGCGCGGCGTCTACGAAGATCTGGGCATCCCGGCGCTCGACGAGTGGTTCGGCCGCGCACTGGCGTCGCCCTGGACCACGGTCACCCGCTTGATCCCGGACGAGCGCCCGTTGATCGAGGCGGCGCTGATCGAACTGGTCGACTGCGAGCACTGCGATCTGGTGCTGACCACCGGCGGCACCGGCCCGGCGCTGCGCGATGTCACACCCGAGGCCACGCTCGCTGTCGGCGACAAGGAGATGCCCGGCTTCGGTGAGCAGATGCGGCAGATCAGCCTGCGCTTCGTGCCCACCGCGATCCTGTCGCGCCAGGTGGCAGTGATTCGCGGCAAAGCCCTGATCATCAACCTGCCCGGCCAACCCAAGTCGATCCGCGAGACGCTCGAAGGCCTGAAGGATGCCGATGGCACGCCGATCGTGCCAGGCATCTTCGCCGCCGTGCCCTACTGCATCGATCTGATCGGCGGGCCCTATGTCGAAACCCACGAGACGGTGGTCAAGGCCTTCCGTCCGAAGAAGAAGTGACCACGCGAGATGCCCACATGAGCCTGCTGGAGACGATCGAAGTACAGACGGGCACGCCAGCCGCTGCCGTCACCGCCTCGGTAATCTGGATGCACGGTCTTGGCGCCGATGGCCATGACTTCGAGCCGATCGTGCTGGAACTGGGTCTGCCGCGGTCGCTCGCCCTGCGCTTCGTGTTCCCGAACGCCCCGCTGCAGCCGGTGACCATCAACAACGGCCATGTGATGCGCGCCTGGTACGACGTCGCCTTCGGCGATCTGGAGGGCCGCTCGCGCCGGCCGGACGAGGCTGGTGTGCGCGCCTCGGTCGCCGCGATCGAGGCACTGATCGCGCGCGAAGTGGCGCGCGGCGTCCCTGCCCACCGGATCGTGCTCGCCGGCTTCTCGCAGGGGGGCGCGATCGCGCTCGCCACCGGCCTGCGCCATGCACAGCAGCTGGCCGGCATCATGGCCCTGTCGACCTACCTGCCGTTGTCCGAATCGCTGCCGGCCGAGGCCGCCGAAGCGAACCGCAGCATCCCGGTGTTCTTCGCCCATGGCAGCGTCGATCCGGTGATCCCGATCGAGATGGCGCAGACCTCGGTCGAACGCCTGCAGGCGCTCGGCTACCCGGTGCAGTGGCAGGAGTACCGGATGCCGCACTCGGTGCATCCGCAGGAGATCGCGGATATCCGGGACTGGCTGGTGAAGGTGCTCGGCGGCTGACCCTGGCAGCGGTTCGCTGCATCAACGGAACGCGACATCGCCGCGGAGCGCTCCATCGCCGCGGAGCGCCACATCAACTCGGACTGCTACATCAACTCGTATTTACGCACCCGAAAGCGCGCCAGGTCGAAGTCGTCGCCCGCCTCGAGCAGATGGGTGGCCACCAGCATGTAGGGTTTGTCATTGATCTGCACCGCGAAACGACCACGGCTGGAGAAGGCGCCTACTTCCAGCGCGACATCGATCTCGCCGGTCTCGCTCGGCCGTGCCGACAGCAGCAGGGCTCTGCGCGCATCGGCGGACTCGCCGGGACCAGGTTCGATCGGCTTCAACTCGATCGGGAGCGCCGACTGGGCCAGGAGCTGAACGCCGACACGATGATCGGTCTCGTTATCGCGGCTGATGCGGCGCACGACGCCGACACCCCAGTAGCGGCCGTCCTCGGGCTTGACCCCGACCAGGGCACCAAGCTTCACCCAGTCCCCGCGCAGGTGGCGGATGGTCGCCCCGTATCCCCCCGGGCTCTCGTCGGTAGCCACCCAGGTCTCGATGTCGATCGGCCGCAGCGGCTCGTTGCGCTCATGCCGATGCACCGTGTCACGTATCTGGCGAAAACCATGGGCCACCATCAGCCGCAGCACGCTCGGTTTGCGTTCGTGATTACGCGCCGGCGGGCGCGCGCCGAGTTGGCGAATCAGATGCTCCAGCGTGCTGATCACCAGCGGGATCGAATGCAGCTCGCCCAGACGGACCGAGTCCGGAATGAGATCGCGCTCCTTCACTACGCGCAGCAGCGAGGCAATCTCGCCGCGTCCGCGCGCAATGCCGAAGTAACGCCGATTCGGACTGGTTGCCACCGATTTGGTCAGCCGCGCCGGCGGGCGCTGGGTGGCGAGGTCGACATAGTGGGTGGTGTCGTCCCCGCGTTCGTTCGACATCACGAAGCTGCGCGAAAACCACGAGATTGCCCGCTCGGCCAGTTCGACCTGAGCGGGCAGCATCGAATCGACCGACGCGGCACCGAGTACCAGTACGCGCAGGTACTCCTGCTGTACCGAAGTGTCGCCGTAGGAGACCGGGTAGGCGCGGATGGGCTTCTGCTCGACGCTGCTGGTCTCGGCCAGCGCGTAGGTGCTCGCTGCATTGGCCCAGAGATACTGCGGTATCGGACCGTAGCGCAGCGACAGCCATTTCAGCTCAGCGCCGAGCGCTCGCATCACCCGCGCGCAGCACACCGGCATCTGCCCGACGAAGCCACGCGCCTCTTTCGGTTCGCTCTGGAACCGATCCAGACAGCGCAGGTAGGCCTGCGCCAGCGCGCGCCAGAAGTCGCCGGCGGATTTCCACAATCGGTTGTCCTGATGTCGGGTCAGGCGCGAGGCCCCGATGTACTCGGCGCTGATCCTGCGCTGATGCGGCTTGGCTGCCTGGTCGATGAGATCGATCACCTCATAAAGATAGCCGAGCCGGAAGCCTTCCGCCCGCAGCAGCGATTCCAGGTAGGCGGTCGCCTCATCCAGCCGGGTGACCGGATCGCCCCCACGCAGTTCGGTGATGACTTCACGCGCCGCCTTCGGCTCGGCAAGCGGGTGATCTGGTTTGGTGGCGATCCATCCGAACATCTGCGCAGGTTCCAGGTCGACAGTCGCCGACACCATGAAGGCTGTCTTGCAACGTTCGTGAAAAGTCAACGGTAACATCAAGTTGCGGTGCTTTCCAGCGAATGCAATGGAATAAGACCGTGCATTCCTTGGCAGCCGCTGGCGCCGTCCCGACGGCTCCGGCGTGCCGACCGCCGCAAAGCCCTCCGCCCTCAGGCGCTGCCTGGACTTTCCGCCAGCGCGCAGGCGCGGCCACGCGCCGCATCCACGCCGCGCAGCACCAGCAACCCGGCGACGAAGAACAGTCCGGTAATCAGGATCGCCAACCGGTGGTTGCCGGCAGATGTCCAGCTCACCACGCCGTAGCTCACCGGACCGAGGATGGATGACAGCTTCACTGCGACGCCCCAGAGTCCGAAGAACTCTGCACGGCGTGGCGCCGGACTCATATAGCCGACCAGGGCCCGCCCGGCCGACTGGCTGGCGCCCAGACACAGGCCGACAACATTGGCGGCGACCCAGAACATCGCCGGTCCCTGGGATGCCCAGGCCAGCCCGATCGCGATCAGCCAACCCACCAGCGTAATGGCCAGCGTGCGCACATGCCCCAACCGGTCCTGGATCTGGCCGAACCCGGCGGCGCCGATCGCTGCGGTGATGTTGACCAGCAGGATCAACCGGATCGTATCGGCGGTCTCGAACCCAAGCGCCTGCTCGGCATAGATCGCCGCCAGGGCAATCACTGTCTGCACACCCGCCTGATAGCAGGTGATGCAGATGAGGAAGCGGCGCAGGTCCGGGTGCGAGCGCAGCGCCCGCAGCGACTCGCCGAGCTGGACGAACGCGCCCTGCCACTGGACCGTCAGGCCTGGCGTACCGGCTCGTGACACCGCGCGCTCGCGCAGGAACAAGAACGCCGGCAGCGAGGCCAACGCAAAGATCACCGCCGTGATCACCATGCACACCGGCACGAAGTCCGCGCTGGACTGACCGGCGGCCTGCGCATGCGACACCCAGGCCAGGCTCGCGCCCAGGCTGACCAGCCCGCCAAGATAGCCGACCGCCCAGCCCCAGCCCGATATCCGACCAAGCGACTCGGGTCGCGCGATCTCGGGCAGGAAGGCGGCGGCGAGGTTCTCGCCCAGGCTGAAGAACAGGTTCGACACCGCCACCAGCAGGATTCCGAGCCAGACATCGCCGGCGCCCACCAGCGCCAGCGCCGCGGTGAAGGTCACACAACCGGCCGTGGTGAACACCAGCAGCCGCTTCTTGCATCCGCGCTGATCGGCGTAGCTGCCAAGGAGCGGGCCGAGCACCATCGCCACCGCGTAGGACAGGGCAAGCGACATCGTCCAGGCAAAGGTCGCCCAGGGCGCTTGTGCCGCCACCACGCCGACGAAATAGGCGTTGAACACCGCGGTCACCACGACCGTGGTGTAGCCCGAGTTGGCGAAGTCGTACATGGCCCAGGACACCAGCTCGCGCGGGCGCACACCCGGTGCCAGCGTGTCCCCGATACGGGAGCCGAGCCCGCTCATCGTCCGGCCCGGGCCCGGGCTGGCGTGATCATGCGCGCCGTTTCACCTGCGCCGGCCGGGCGCGATGCAAGCGACCAGCTCAATCGAAGAACGCGATCGTGCGCATCTCGATGCTCTGGCGCGCTGGCGCCTGCGCCGCCGTGGTCGGATCGTCGAACGAGGTGTGCGCGGTGAACCGCGCCCGGCCGTCACGTGCAGAGTCGAACACCTTGAACACCAGCGCCTCGTCGCGCCGCATGCGCGGAAACCAGTACCACTCGTGATTCGGGTTGTGCACTACCCGGTAGGTCTGCCCGACCCGGTTCGGATAGCGCCGCTCCGAGATCACCAGGTCTTCCGGGGCCAATGAACGCGCATCGGCGATGGCCAGGGGATTGCGCGCGATCGGCTGGTTGATCGCGCGCCAGACCTGGATGATCGCGAAGCGACGGGTGAGAAGATCGTCGGCTTCCCCGGGCAGCAGGTCGCGCACCCGCTGCGGCCCGGACCAGTCGGTATAGTCGTTGTGCACCGAGAGCACCGGCTCGCGCACCCGCCTTGTCTCGCGCTCGGTGGCGTCGCCTGAACGCAGCGTGTGATCGAAAACCACGACGCGTGACGCCCCGCTCACCTCGCGCACCAGCTGCTCGACTTCAGGATAGTAGACCGCCTGGATCGCAGGCAGGTCGAAGAAGTCGGCGACCGCCGTGGCATGCGGGCGAAACTCGAAACCCTGCACATCGAGATGGAACGGCTCGCTGTGCAGTCGGCCGTTTCGCAACGTCATCGGCTGCGGCACATAGGTGCCGGTGCTGCGTCTCTGGATATCGTCCGGACCGAAGGTTTCGTTGATCAGCGTCACGCCGGTGTCAACGAGATAGGCAAGCGGCGCGACGATGGTCGACGGCTCCAGGGCGCCAGCGGCAACGCTCATCCCGCTCATCCCGCGCATCATTGACTCCCTGCAGTCTGACGGTCCCGGATTATCTACGACATCGGTGGCCCGCGCTTGCGCGCGTCGCGTGCGATCACCGCGGCGCCTATCGCCATCACCACACCCATGGCGATGCCCAGCGGGGCCAATCCGGCAACCCCGGCCAGGGCGCCGAATCCGATCGGCACGGTCACTTCGATCGACTTGTTCACCGTTTGCCGCAACCCGATCGCTTCGGCAGCGCGCCCGTCCGGCGCACGTGCATAGGTGAGCGACATCGACAGCGGCATGCCGCAGCCCAGCGTCAGACCAAACGCTGCTGAAAGCGCCAGCAGGACCCACTGGTTGTCGGTCGTAGTCAGAAGCACGCCGACCATAGCCGCACCGAGCAACGCCCCGCACAGCACCGCCTCATCACCGAAGCGGGTGACCAGCCTGGGCAGTGCCATACGCACGACGAAGGTGGCGGCGGCATAGGCCGCGAGCATCATCCCGATGAAGGTCGCCGACAGGCCGAGCGAGGACCCGTAGAGCGGGATGAACAGGGCAAACAGTTCGTTGCCGGTTTCGATGACAGCTGCTGCGATCAGGGCCCGGCGCAGGGCCGGCATCCTCCACAGGTCCATCGCCGAGCGGCGCGGTCCGCGCAGGGTCGAGGCCTCGGGCGCAGGCATGCGCTTGAGCAGGAACAGCACGACACCCAGGGCGAGCAGCGGTGCGATGGCAAGCAATAGCGCGGCGTTGCGGTGCCCGAAGATGTCGATCGCCAGGCCGGTGCCAGCCCGGCCGATCACGCCGGCCAGCGCCACCGACAGCGAGTAGTAGCTGAAGTTGCGGGTGCGTTGCCCGGGGTCGCCCATCCTGCCGACCAGACTCTGGCCGGCGATGGCATACATCATGAAGCAGACCCCGATCGCCGCAGCGATCGGGTACAGCGCCCACAGCCCGGGTGTGAACCAGGTGAACGCCACGGTGAGCGCGATACCGCTGCAGCCGAGCACCAGCGGCAGCCGTACGCCGATGCGGTCGATCCAGCGCCCTGCAGTAAGCGCGAAGATCGCCGGCAGGATCGAAAACAGGGCGAAGGTCAAGCCGACCTGCAGGGGCGAGGCGCCCAGGTTGATCGCGAACAGGGCGATCAGCAGTTTGGCACCGATCACGCCTAAATGAGTTAGCAGCACGATCGCCATCACATGGTAGATCGTCATTTCCTGCGCTCCAGCGCAGAACCGATCACGCCGCTGGCGACCAGAAGCCCTCCGTTGGCCCAGAACACCGCGAGCAGGCCCAGCGCCGAGCCCATCGAGCCGAACAGTATCGGAATCGACATATGGGTCAGGTTGACGATGGTGAAGCGCACGCCGAGAGCCTCGCCCGAGCGGCCCGGTGGCGCGCGGTTGTAGCACATCATCATGGTCAGCGGCTGGCCGCAGCCGACACCCAGACCGAGGGTGAACGACAACAGCGCGAGCAGCCACACGTCGGTGACGAACGGAAACAGCAGGTACGCGACCCCGGACAGGATCAGCGAGCGCACCAGCAGCCGGATCTCGCCCATGCGCTCGATCAGCCAGGGCATGAACGCGCGAACGACGAAGGCGGCAGCGGCGAAGGTACCCAGTACGACACCGATTGCCGAGGCCGATAGCCCGATCGAGTGGCCGTAGATCGGCAGGAAGAAGGAATACAGGTCGAAGCTGGCCACCGCGACCGCACTCATCGCGTAGATCGGTCGCAGTTCGCGCCGGGAGACCATATCCACCAGGTTCGCCTTGGGGACCGGGACATCGGCGCCAGGCGCAGGCGGCAGCCTCGAACGGAGCCACAGGACGATACCGATGGTGCCCAGTGGCAACGCGGCCAGAACGAGATACGCATAGCGATGGCCGATGCCGTCGATCAGCAGCCCGGCCAGCACCGGGCCGATCAACTGTCCGATCGATATTGCGAGACTGAAGTTGGCGACGTTTCTGGCGCGGTCGGCCCCGCTGGCGATGCGGTTCACCAGGCTCTGCATCGCCACGATGAAGTACACGTTCGACAATCCGAGCAGCGCTGCCGAGAGCACCAGACCGGTCATCGTCGGCCAGGCTACCGGCAGCAACAGACCCAGGATTACCCCGGTCGCACCCCAGACCAGCGACGGGAAGTAGCCCTTGCGGTCGAGCAACCGCCCGGCCGCGACCGACAGCAGCGTGGGGAACAGCGCATACAGCCCGATCAGCACGCCGATCGTTGCCGAGCCCGCCCCCAGTTCGAGCGCATAAAGCGACACCATCACTGCGCTGCCCTTGAGTGCAATGATGCACAGCACAGGCAGGCCAATAGTCAGATACAACACCATACGGTTCGATGCCTCCCTGGCATCGAAACAATCAATGCGCGCTCGTGTCTCGCGACTTCTGGTTCGAGTTTAACCGATCGGGCTGCGCACTGACGCCGGTGTCGACGACGGGGATCCGCCCCCGGGGTCTACTGCGGGGTTCCGCCCCCGGGGCGGGCTGCGGGAATCCTCCCCGGGGTCAACCGCGGGGACGCGCCCCCAGAATGGACCGCAGGGACTGATTACTTCTTCGCCGGCGCCGGCGTTGCGGCCGGCGCTGCCGGCGCCAGCGCATTCATGAACTTCTCGATCTGCGCTGCCGGTACCATGCCCGAGAGCACGGCGCCGTCGGCGAAGACGATCGTCGGGGTGACCTGGAAGCCGAGCTTGTCCGACAGCTTGACCACCTGGTCGACCGGATTGCTGCAGGTCGGCTTGGAGCGCGGCACCACCTGCTTGAGCATCCACTCATCCCAGGCGCGGCTGCGATCGGTCGAGCACCAGATCTCGAGCGCGCGGTTGCGCGAACCCGGACGCATCTGCTCGACCGGCGTGAGGAAGGTGTAAACAGTCACGTTGTTCACCTTCTGCAGTTCCTGCTCCAGCTGGGAGCAGAACGGACAGAGCGGGTCGGAGAAGATATACAGAGTGCGCTTGCCGTCCCCACGCGCGGTCTTGATCGCCATCGCCAGCGGCAGCTGCTTGACATCGATCGAGGTGAGCTGGCGCAGACGCAGATCGGTCAGGTTGCGGTTGGTCGCCGCCTCGATGATGTTGCCGATCAGCAGATAGTTCAGGCCCTCGTCGGTGTAGAACAGCCGGTTGCCGAAGGCCACCTCGAAGATGCCTGGCAGCGGCGTCTTGCGAATCTCGCGCACCTTCTCGCCGGGCATCTTCGACTCGATGGTCTTGCGCAGGTTGTCTTCCGGGGTCTGTGCGGACACGCCGGCAGCGGCCAGCGCCAGAACGAGCGCGCCAAGCAGGTTGAGCAGTCGATTCAAGGGAAACCTCTCATCAGGAATTCGGCCATGGGTTCACTATCGGTCCAAACCAACGGTAGCTTGAGTCGCCCGCGCCTGGCGGGAGTCGAACCCTGCGACTCAGCGCAGCGCCGTTCACCGCGCGCTCCCCAGCCATGCCTGCTCCACCTCGTCATTGTGCTCGCCCAGTTTCGGTGGCCGGCGGTAGATGCGGAAGTCGAAACCGGACATCTGCACCGGAAAACCGACCGTGTGGGTGGTCCGGCCATTGGGCAGATCCATCGAATGCACCAGTCCGAGGTGGGCCACCTGCGGGTCGGCCAGGATCGCTGCGTAGTCGTTGATCGGTGCCCAGGGCACGCCGCGCCGGTCGAACTGCGCGAACCAGTGGGCCGCTGGCTGGGTCTCGAACACCGGCTGCAGCAGGTCGAACAGTTCGCCCTGGTTGCGCGCGCGCATCTCCTGGGTCACGAACCTGGGATCGGTCTTCAGTGTTTCGAGGCCGACCGCGTCGCACACCGAGTGCCACAGCTTGTCGTTGCCGGCAGCGATCACGAACGGCGCATCCGAGGCACGAAAGCCGCGATACGGCGCATTGCGCGGATGCGCCGAGCCAAGCGCCGAGGGTACCTGTCCAGTGCCGAAGAACTCGCTGGTCTGCAACTGCGCGATCCCGAGCAGGCCACCCAGCATCGAGCAGTCGACATGCGCACCCAACCCGGTGCTGCGGGCGGTCATCACTGCGGCCAGCGTGGTGTAGGCCGAGTACAGACCGGCGACGAAGTCGCCGACCGGCACCCCGGCCTTGACCGCCTCGCGCCCCGGTTCGCCAGTGACACTCATCAGCCCGCTCACCGCCTGCACGGTCACATCGAAGGCACCGCGAGCGGCGTAGGGGCCGGTCTGGCCATAGCCGGTGACCGAGGTGTAGACCAGCCGGGGATTGGTTTCACGCAGCGCGGCGAAGCCCAGCCCGAGCCGGTCAAGCACTCCGGGGCGGAAATTCTCCACGATCACGTCGGCGACATTGGCGAGTTGACGCAGGCGCGCGACCGCGCGCTCGTCCTTCAGGTCGACCGCGATGCTGCGCTTGTTGCGATTGACCGAAGCGAAGTTCTCCGAGAATCGCCCGGCTGCCGGGTCGGGCCCCTCGGTCAACGGCGGCCAGCGCCGCATGTCATCGCCACCGTCCGGCTTTTCCACCTTGACCACGTCGGCGCCCAGATCGGCGAGCAGCATGCCGCAGAACGGGCCAGCGGCAATCTGCCCGAACTCGAGCACACGCACATCGGCGAGCGGACCACGGCGGTTGTCGGTCATGGGCATCCGAGGACTGGGGACTGGGGACTGGGGACTGGGGACTGGGGACTGGGGACTGGGGACTGGGGACTGGGGACAGGGGACAGGGGACAGGGGAGGGAACAGGAACAGGGGACAGGGGAGGGAACAGGAACCGGGGACAGAAGGTACGGCGGCGGGTCCTGGGTGCCCGCCAAGGCGACCGTGAGTGTAGTGCAAACAGCGGTGGTACCTTACCGGGGCCGCCAGCGCTCCCCCTCCGCCCTGCCCCAGTTGCGAGAAAGACGACACCATGGTCCGATACCTGAGCGAAGCCGATATCCGTGCGGTCCTGACCATGCCGATCGCCATCGACCGGGTCGAACAGGCGTTCGTCGATCGCGCCCACGGCCGCGCCTTCGACATCCCGCGCCGGCGCACCCGGCAGCCCGGCGGGCACCTGCACATCCTGCAAGGTGCCGCACCGGAGATCAACACCATCGGCTTCAAGGCCTACTACCTGCGCCCGGACCGCTCGCGCACGTTCCTGGTCCACCTGATCGATCATGCCCAGGGCAATCTGGAGGCGATGCTCGAAGGCGACTGGATGGGCCAGATGCGCACCGGCGCAGCCACCGGGGTGGCCGCCAAGTACCTGGCGCGCGAGGACGCCGCGGTGGTGGGCCTGTTCGGCTCCGGGCGGCACGCGGTAACCCAGCTCGAAGCGGTGTGCGCAGTGCGCAGGATCACTGAAGTGAAGGTGTTCGGCCGCAACGCCGAACGGGTCCGCCGTTTCTGCGACGAGATGGCCCCGAAGGTGAACACCCTGGTGCGCCCGGCCAGCTCGCGCGAAGAAACGGTGCGCGGATCGGACATCATCGTGACCATGACCCGCTCAGAAGAGCCCCTGTTCGATGGCGCGTTGCTCGAGCCCGGACAGTTCATCGCCGCCACCGGCGCGAACGCGCTCAACCGGCGCGAGATCGACCTGACCACGGTCAGGCGCTGCGACCTGATCACGGTCGACTCGGTGGAGGTGGCGATGGGCGAATGCGGCGATCTTCTGGCCGGCGTGGAAGCCGGCATCATCTACTGGGAGAACATCCCGACCCTGGGGGACGTCATCGTCGGCCGCCATCCGGGCCGCACTGCCGCCGATCAGATCACGCTCTACGAGTCGCACGGCATGGCGCTGCAGGATCTGTACACCGGGCGCCGGGTGCTCGAACTCGCCCGGGAACGCGGCCTGGGGATCGACCTGCCGATAGGCTAGAAACGGGGCTGAACACGGGCCAGACACGGGTTGGACAAGGAGGAGACGATGGGCGAATTCAGCTACACGGTCGGGTTCGTCGGACTGGGCAACATGGGCCGGCCGATGGCGACCCGCCTCGCGGGTGCTGGCCACAACCTGGTGCTCTACGACATCGACCCGGTACGCACCCGGACACTGGCGGATGAGCTGGGACAGACCCCAGCAGCAACGCTGGCGGAGGTCGGGGCGAGCGCCGACGTGCTGATCACCATGCTGCCGGACGGGGCAACAGTACGTCGGGTCCTGCTCGGTGAACATGGTGACGGCAAGGATGCGATCGCCGGCAGCATGAAGGCCGGCGGCATAGTCATCGACATGAGTTCGTCCTCGCCGGTAGGCACCCGGGAGCTCGGGACACTGCTCGCCCCCCACAAGCTGCTGCTGATCGACGCTCCGGTCTCGGGCGGGGTACGGCGCGCGGTCGACGGCACGCTGGCGATCATGGTCGGCGGCGACCGGCATGTCACCGAGTGCGTCGCTGCGGTGCTCGCCCCGCTGGGCAAGTCGATCCTCGCCGGTGACCTGGGCGCCGGCCACGCGATCAAGGCACTCAACAACTACGTTTCTGCCGCCGGCCTGCTGGCCGCCTGCGAGGCGGTCCGCGCCGGTGCGCGCTTCGGCCTGGACCCGAACACCATCGTCGACATCCTGAACGCCTCGACCGGGGTCAACAACAGCACCCAGAACAAGCTCAAGCCGTTCGTTCTGAGCGGCAGCTATGCCGATGGTTTCGGCCTGGCGCTGATGGCCAAGGACCTGCGCACCGCGCTGGAAGTCGCCGATGCCACCGGGATGCAGACCGCCCTGGCCGAGACCGTCGTACGGGTCTGGAACGATGCCGAACAGAAGCTGGGTGCGAAACAGGATCCGACCCTGAACCACACCGCGATCGATCGCTATCTGGGCACACTGGACCGGGGCGGCTCGGAGGCATGAACAAGTCCGGGACGCCGGTGACGGTCGCCGCCGAACATCAGCGTCTGGAACAACAGCGTCTGGAACATGAATGTCTGCGGCTGCCCGATGGCAGGCAGCTAAGCTACGCGCAGTACGGCGACCCTGCCGGCGTACCCGTGTTCTATTGCCACGGCTTTCCCGGCTCGCGCATGGAGGCGCGCCAGACCGATCGTTGGGCGCGCGAACTGGGGGTACGCATCATCGCCTTCGATCGGCCCGGCTACGGTGGCTCGGATTACCAGCCCGGCCGCCGGCTGCTCGACTGGCCCGGCGATATCGCTGCCGGTGCCGACGCGCTGGGTATCGACCGCTTCGGTGTGCTCGGCATTTCCGGCGGAGCACCGTATGCGCTTGCAATCGCCTCGGCACTGGGCAATCGCTGCCCGGCCGTGGCCATCGTCTGCGGGCTGGGCACCGCCGAGCGCCATGGCGACACGGTCGGCATGAATGGCGTATCGCGCGGCGGCATCCTGCTCGGGCGGTATGCGCCATCGATCGTGCACGCGGTGTACGGCGGCATCATCTCGCGCTATGTGCAGCGCAAGCCGGAGGCGATCTTCGACCTGCTCAACGCCAAGTCGCCGCAGGCCGACCGGATTGCGATCGCCGAGCCCGGGCTGCGCTCGACCATCCTCGATTCGGTGCGCACCGCATTCGCGCAAGGCGGGCGCGGCGCAGCGCGTGACCTGATCATCTATGCCCGGCCCTGGGGCTTCGAGCTGGAGTCGATCCGGCAACGGGTATGGTTGTGGCATGGCCAGCAAGATGGCACGGTGCCGATCGCCTTCGGTCAGGCCATGGCACGCCGGCTGCCGGACTGCATCGCCGAGTTCCCGGAACACGAGGCACATTTCTCGCTTCCGGTGAACAGCGCCGATGCGGTGCTGACCCGGCTACGGGACGCCCTGATCGCGCAGACACCGCTCACAGCGCCGGCAGCCCCGGCACTGCCGGTCAGCCCAGGGACTTCATGATCGCGTAGAGCGCGTTCTGCCCCTCGAAACCGATGCCGGGGCGCTGCGGCAGCGCGAGCCATCCGGCCTCGACCCTGGCATCGTCGGCAAACCCGGCGAATGCGCCGAACACGCCGGGATAGGCCTCGCAGCCGCCCAGACCGAAGCCGCCGACGATATGCAGGGTCATCTGGTTGCCGCCATGCGGGAACACCCGGTGGCGCGACCATCCACGGGACTTCATCATTGCCAGGGTGCGTGCAAATTGCACGATGCCGTAGCTCTGCGGCACATCGATCTGGATGAAATCGCGATCGGCCTGCAGCCCGCCGAAACGGATCAGGTTGTCGATGTCCTGGGTGGAGAACAGGTTCTCGCCAGTGCCGATGGCCGTACCGTAGCGCGCCGAGAACTCGGCCAGCAGCGCATAGTCCAGCGGATCGGTCGGCTCCTCGAACCACTTCAGCCCGTAGCCTGCGAACGCGTCGGCATAAGCGAGCGCGCGGGTGCGATCGAAGCCAGCGTTGGCATCGACCGCCAGCCGCGCCGGATCGCCCACAAGTTCCAGCGCGGCCTCGATCCGGCGGACATCCTCGCCGAGTGACGCCCCACCGACCTTGATCTTCATCACGTTGTAGCCCTGATCGAACTTCTCGCGAATCTCGTCGAGCAACTCGGGGATGCCTTTGCCGGGCGCATACCAGCCCCCGCCGACATAGCAGGGCACCTTGTCCAGGGTGCGTCCGCCGCTATAACGTTCGGCGAGCACCTGGTGCAATGGTTTGCCGGCGATCTTGGCCACCGCGTCCCAGGCCGCAACCTCGATGGTGCCGATCGCCACCGAGCGCTCGGTGTGACCGCCCGGCTTCTCCCGCTGCATCATCACAGCCAGGATCCTCTCCGGATCGAAGTTCGAACCGGCGGCATCGAGCAGCGACTCGGCGGGTGCCTTGAGCAGTCGCGGAATGAACCGGTCGCGCATCTGCGCGCCGCATGCATAGCGGCCGGTAGAATTGAACGAGTAGCCGGTCACCGGTCGGCCATCGCGCACCTGGTCGGTGAACACCGCCACCACCGAGGTGGTCATCTCGCTGAAGTCGAACACCGCATTGCGCAGGGTCGAGTTGAGCGGCACTGCGGTCTCACGGATGGCGGTGATACGCATGCCGGTGAACGCTCCGATGGTGGCTGCGAAGAGAGCTCGCAGTCTATCAGCGCATCCTGCCGGGGCGGTATCCTCGGGCATGGCAGAAAAACAAGGAGGAGACCGTAATATGAAGCTTGCAACCCTGCTGCTCGCAATCACCGCCGCCGCCATCGTCATGCCCGCCGCTTTGGCCCAGACCTGGCCGGCGAAACCGCTCAGGATCGTGGTGCCGTTCCCGCCAGGCGACACCGCCGACATCCTGGCACGCACACTCGGGCCCAGGCTCACCGAGCGGCTCGGCCAGCCGGTGATCGTCGAGAATCGCGCCGGCGCGTCCGGCCAGATCGGCCTGGAAGCCGCCGCCCGAGCCACTGCCGATGGCTACACCTTTGCCATCGGCCAGGGCAGCAACATGGCAGTCGCCCCGCACACCTTCCGCAAGCTTCCGTATGACCCGTTGAAGGACTTCACGCCGGTCGCGCTGATCGCCACCAACTATGCGGCAATCCTGGTGCACCCGAGCACCCCGTTCAAGACGGTCAAGGACCTGATCGCCTATGCCCGCGCCAATCCGGGCAAGCTCAGCATGGGCACCAATGGCGAAGGCACCTTCTCGCATCTTTCGATCGAGGACCTCGGCCTGCAGGCCAGCTTCAAGTATCTGCATGTGCCCTACAAGGGCACTGGCCAGATCATCACTGAACTGCTCGCCGGCCAGATCGACGGAGCCATCGGCGGCTTCACCCCGTTCGCCCCGCATGTAAAGGCAGGCAAGATGCGGCTGCTGGCCCTGACCAATCCGACCCGGGTCGCGCAGTTCCGGGAGGTGCCGGTCGCGGCGGAAACCGTGCCTGGCTTCGAGGCGCGTGGCTGGTTCGGTCTGGTCGGCCCGGCCGGGGTGCCGCGCGAGATCGTGGTCACGCTGAACAAAGCGGTGAACGACGCGCTCGGGCTTGCCGATGTGCGCGAGGCACTGACCGCCTCCGGGCTGCTCATCGTGCAGCAGCCTCCGGAATACTTCGCCGAGCAGATCCGGCGTGACTTCAACCGGTACGGGAAGCTCGCCCGCGAGATCCGGTTCCAGCCCCAGTGAGGGTTGCGGCGTCCGGCGGCGCTGCGGCCGCGCGACGCTGCCGGCGCTGCTCGAACAGACACACGGCAACCGCGGCGGCGACGTTGAGCGACTCGACGCCAGGCGCCTGCGGGATTGCCAGGCGCCGCGTCAGTGCAGACTCGACCGGCGCACTGAGCCCGCCGCCCTCGTGACCGAACACCCATGCGCAAGACTGCGCAAGTGCAGTGTCGTACACGGATGCGCTGGCGTGAGGTGACGTGCCCAGCGCGGGGACACCCAGCGCCGCGATCACCGCAGGCAAGCCTCCGACGCCCCCCCCGCTGCCGGCATCGATGCTGATCAGATTCAGTACCGCATGCGCCCCCATCGCCGCCCGGATCACCTTCGGCGACCAGAGCGCCGCGTTTCCCGGCCCGGCAATCACATGGCGTATGCCAGCCGCGGCGCAGGTGCGAAGGATGGCGCCCACATTGCCCGGGTCCTGCACCGCGTCCAGAACCACAGAATCCTCGCCCCGTGCCCGGCCCAGGTCGCCGGCGCGCGGTTCGATCTCGGCAATCAGCTTCGCCGCAGAATCGAGCGCGGACACCTGATGCATCAGTGCGCCCGCCAGCACCAACGGCTCGATGCCGGCCAGACGCAGCCGCGCAATCGTGGCAGCGATCGCCGGCAGTTCCAGAGCGGCTGCATCGACCGCGCAGGACACCACTGGCAATCCGTGTCCGACCCAGGCCCCGATCAGATGGTCGCCCTCGATCAGGGTACGCCCGGCCTGTGCCCGCTCGCGTGCATCGGTCGCGAGTCGCCGCAGATGCTGGAATGCCGGATTGCTGCGCGAGGTGATCGGGACGCCCATGCCCGGATGATAGAACGGCGCCTCGGCCAGTGGCAGCCAGCCTATAATTCGGTCACCGGCGGTCGATTGCCGTACAAGGGTTCGGCGCCGATGACCTCGGAACTCATGGGCGGGCACGCGACTTCGCCTGTTACCGCAATCTCGCGCGCGATATTGGTTTCCAGCCCCAGTAACCGCGCCCTTCACGGGCACGACAACCAGGAAGCAACCATCATGACGATCTCCATGTACGCGGCCTCGGTGCCGGTGTTCAAACGCAACCTGGCGGCGCTGGCGACCATCCTCGGCAAGGCGCACGCGCACTGCGCGAGCGCCAATCACACCGAGTCGGCTTATCTGCAGGCGCGGCTGTTTCCGGACATGTTCGCGCTGGCCAAGCAGGTGCAGGTCGCCGCCGACTTCGCCAAGTCGGGCGCCGCGCGTCTGGCTGGCGTGGAGCCGGAGCGTTTCGAAGACACCGAACAGAGCTTCGCTGAACTGAAAGCGCGAGTGGAGAAGACCATCGCCTATATCGAGACCTTCACATCGGTGCAGATCGATGGCTCGGAGGCGCGTGCGGTGAAGTACATGATGGGCAAGTTCCCCATCGACATGAAGGGCCAGGACTACCTGCTCGGCTTCATCCTGCCCAACTTCTTCTTCCATTACACCACCGCCTACAACCTGCTGCGCCACAACGGCCTGGCTATCGGCAAGGGCGACTTCATGGGTCCGGCGTAACGGGTGCAACGCGGGCTCACCGGGGAACTCCGGCAAGCCACTCCCGGTTGGCGTGCACGCCGCCCTACTGCGGCTGGATACCCGCCTGGCGAATCACCTTCGCCCAGACCTCGATCTGGGACTGGATATAGCTCGCGAACTCGGCCGGGCTGCTGCCCACAGGCTCAAAACCCTGGGCCGTGAGCTTCTCGCGGAAGTCCGGCACCGTGAGCACCTTCACCGTCTCGGCATGCAGCCGATCGACGATCGGCCGCGCAGTGCCCGCCGGTGCCAGCAGCCCCTAGCAGGTCGAGGCCTCGTAGCCGGGCACCCCGGACTCACGACGGCAGCGGCAGATGCACGGCAACACCACGCGCGATGGAAGCCTCGATCGCCAGCGTCGCCTGCAGGGTGGCGCGCGCGGTGCGCGCATCCGGCAGCACGCAGGGCGAGCCGAGCACCAGGTGATCCAGCCACGCCCGGGTCTCGTTGGCGATCGGCCCCCAGAACTCGCCCAGTGCCCAGTCGCCTGGCGTGCCGCTCTGCAGAAACACCATGTTCACTTCGTGATCGGGCAGGTAGACATGCGGGATACCGACCTCGGTGTACATCAGCTGATCGGTATGGTCGTCGTCCAGGATCATCACGCCTTGGTCGCCGATCAGTTCCACCCGTGCAGCATGACCGAGGGCCGGATACCTGGACGGCAACGCATAGCTGACCGAAAGATTGACCACGCTGCCATCGGCATAGGTGAGGATGGCATAGTCGACGTCGTCCGCAGCATGACCGGCCTTGGCGAGCACGCCCTTCTGACCGCGCGCACAGACCTCGCATAGCGGCACGCCATCGAGAAATCAGCCGACCAGATCGACATAGCAGGTCAGCGCATCGACCAACGGCGTGGCATGCGGATTGCGTCCGAGCATCGCCAGGGCCTGCGCACGCGAGTTGTAGACCCGGGCCTAGACGCCGAGCACACGGCCGAGCACACGGCCGAGCCGGCTCAGAATGCTCGATCACTGCCTGGTTGTCGCTGCCATGCATCGCCGCACCGCACCGCACAGCGTAGCGTAGCAGTGCGCGCCGCCGCGTCCGGATCACAGTCGGCGATCGCAATGAAGCGCACACCGGCATGCTTCGCCGCGAGCCGTGCCCGCAGCGTACCGATCCGGCCGGCGCCGACGATACCCAGTCCGATCTGACGGTTCATCCCCGCCTCGACCTGCTCACTGCTCGACTTTGATGCCGGCCTCCTTGACCACCTTCGTCCACTGCGCGATCTGCAGTCTCACATAGGCAGCAAAGCCCTCGGGCGAGTCGCCGACCGGTTCCAGTCCCTGTGCAAGCAGCTTTTCGCGCACCTCGGGTGTCTGCAGCGCCTTGACCACATCGGCATGCAGGCGGGCGACCAGCGCCGGCGACGCGCCTGCCGGCAGAAAGATGGCGTTCATGTTGTCGGTGACGAAGTTGGCAAAGCCCTGCTCGACCATGGTCGGCACGTCTGGCAGACTGGGCGAACGCTTGGCGCTGGTGATCGCGAGCCCACGCAACTTGCCGGCCTGGATCTGCGGTACTGCCGGCGGCTGCGCCATGCAGCCCATCGGGTTCTGGTTGGCCACCACCGAAGTAGTCGCCGGGCCGGCGCCGCCGTAGGGGACATGCTGGACATCGACCCCGGTGAGCAGACGGAACATCTCGCAGGACAGTTGTGGCGTGGTGCCCAGTCCCGGCGAGGCATAGCTGAACTTGCCCGGCTGCGACTTGATCAGCGCGACCAGTTCTTTCATCGACTTCGCCGGCACCGACGGGTTGACCACGAACAGGTTGGGCGAGGTCGCTGCATTGGTCACCGGGACGAAGCTTTTGAACGGGTCCCAGCGCAGCTTTTCATAGAGCGCCGGGTTGACCAGATAGCTCGAGCTGGTGATCAACACGGTATAGCCATCGGGTACCGCCCTGGCAGCGATCTCGACACCGACGTTACCGCCAGCGCCAGGACGGTTGTCGACCAGTACCGACTGGTTCCAAATCTCGCCCAGCCGCTGCGCCACCAGCCGCGCAACGATATCGGTCGGACCGCCTGGGGCAAAGGGGACGATCATCCGCACTGGACGCGCCGGCCAGCCGTCGGTGCCCTTCGGCTGCGCAAGCACACTGCCCGCCACAGTCGCAAGCGTAGCGGCAAGCGCAGCGGCGGGTAATCTCGCGGCTACAGGCCACACCAGCGCGCGTACACGGCGCAGCCACAGACTGGACTTCGATCGGATCAGCATCCCTACCCCCCACGTGCTATTCGACATTGAGCTTTCCATCGCGAATCACCTTCGCATACTGATCGACCTCGATACGCAGTTCGCGGGCGAACTCCGCCGAGGTATTCATTACCGGCTCGAACCCAAGAAAGGAAAGCCGTTCGCGCACGTCGGGCAGCGCCAGGATGCGGCCGATCTCGCTGCGGATACGTTCGATGACCGGCGCCGGGGTGCCCATCGGCACAAACACGCCGGTCATGAAGTCGGTGTTGAAGCCTGCGAAGCCCGACTCGGCGACCGTCGGCACCTCAGGGGTCGTCGGCCACCGATTGAGCGAGGTGACCGCCAGCGCGCGCACCGCGCCGCTGCGCATATGCGGTATCGCCGGTGGCAGCCCGGGGCAACCGAGCTGCACCTGATTGGAGATCATCGCGGTCATCAGCGGTGCCGCTCCGCCAAAGGGCACATGCTCGAGATCGAGACCGGCCAGTTGCTTGACCATCTCGCACGAAAGATGTCCGGTGGTGCCGGCGCCGGGCGAGCCGAAGGTGAATTTGCCCGGGTTGGCGCGCGCCAGGGCGATGAACTCCTTTAGCGATTTCGCCGGCGATGCCGCCGGCACGATGAAGGCGATCGGCGAAGTGGTGGCGCGTGTCACCGGCGCCAGGTCCTTGAACAGGTTGAAGCCGGGGTTGCGATACAGACTGGGGTTGACTACCACGCTGGAACTGGTGAACAGGATCGTATGACCATCAGGCGCGGACTTCGCCGCCATTGCCATCGCGATGTTCGCACCCGCCCCCGGCCGGTTGTCGACCAGCACCGGTTGTCCCCACTGCTCGGCCATCTTCGGCGCGACCAGACGCGCCACCACATCGGTCGGCCCGCCCGGGGCGAAGCCGACCAGGATGCGTATCGGGCGGGTGGGGAATGACTGGGTCTGCGCCTGCGCAGCCCCGATCGACAGCAATACCGCTACCAGTGCAACAGCGCCCTTGACCTTCATTCCGCCTCCAGCTTCGCCACCTTGATCACCTCGGCCCAGCGCCGGTGCTCGTTGCGAATGAACTTCGCCAGTTCTTCCGATGTGCTCTTCTGCGGTTCGGCCCCGATCGTCGACAGCCGTTCCCTCACATCGGCCTCGAACATCACCCGCGACAGTTCATCGTTCAACCGGCGCACGATCGCCGCCGGACTCCTGGCCGGCAGGAACACCGCATACCAGGTGTGCACTTCCAGGCCCGGGAAACCCGCCTCGGCGATAGTGGGAATCTCCGGCGCGTTCGGCACCCTGCCAGGCGTGAGGGTCGCCAGCGCACGCAGTTTGCCTGCCTTCACCTGCGTCAACGCCGCACCAGTGCCGATGGTGATCAGTTGCACATTGCCGGCCACCGTATCCATCATTGCGGTGGCCGCGCCCTTGTATGGCACATGTACCATCGACACACCGGTACGCACCGCGAGCAGCTCGGTAGCCAGATGATTGGAGGTGCCGACACCGCCGGAGCCGAAGTTGATCTTGCCCGGGTTGGCCTTGGCAAAGGCGATCAGCTCTTTCACGTTCTGCACCGGCAGCGACGGATGGACCGCGAGCAGATTCGGGATGACAGCGACCAGCGATACCGGTTCGAAATCCCTGAACGGGTCGTAGCCAAGCTTTCGGTACAGGCTGGGGCTGATGACGAATCCGGGCGCCACCAACACCATTGTGTAACCATCTGCTGCTGCGCGCGCGACGATCTCGGCACCGAGGTTGCCCCCGGCGCCGGGACGGTTGTCGAGCACGATCGACTGCCCGATGGATTCACCCAGACGGTTGGCCATGGTGCGGCCGAGAATGTCGGTACCGCCGCCGGGCGGAAACGGCAGCACCAGGCGCACCGGCTTGGCTGGCCAGGCCTGGGCGATCGCGATGTCGGTGAGCGCGACGGCGGCGCCAGCGACGATCAGCGCGGACGCCACCGCGCGAGTGCTGCGGCGTTCACGCAGGCAAATTCCGGCGCCCGCTGCGGACAGACGATGTGAATCAGACAAGATGAAGCTCCTCCAGCGCGGGTCCGAACCAACTTTAGAACCACCTTCCGAACCGCGATGCGTTGTTGTTGAGCCGTATTGTGCCGCTGCACGCGTCCGTGGGGAAGCCTCGGCTGCAGTGTCAGCCCGGAAAGCGCTGCTCGAGGTCGCGCACCTGCTCCTGACTCAGCAACCGGGTCGGGCGGCCTTCGAGCAGAAGCATCAAGCGGGCAGTCTGCTCCAGTTCCTCGATCGCATTGACTGCGGCCGAGAGCGAACTGCCGGCCACCACCGGCCCGTGATTGGCGAGCAGCAGTGCCTGATGCTTGGCCGCCAGATTGCGCACCGCGTCCGCCAGGGCCGCATCGCCGGGCGGAAAGTACGGTACCAGCGCGAGCCGGCCGACCTGCATCACCGCATAAGCGGTGATCGGCGGGAACACATCCTTTGGATTCAAGCCGTCCAGGCAGGACACAGCCACCGCATGCACCGAGTGCAGATGCACGACGGCGCGGCAGTTGGCGCGCTCGCCGTACATCGCCAGATGCAGGAAAGTCTCCTTCGACGGCGCATCGCCACCCAGCAGCCGGCCCTGCGCATCCAGCCGCGACAGACGCGCCGGGTCGAGCCGGCCCAGACTGGAGTTGGTCGGCGACATCAGCCAGCCATCGGCGAGCTTAACGCTCAGGTTGCCGGCGGAGCCATGCGCGAGGCCACGGTCGTAGAGCGACTTGCCAAGCAGCACCAGCTCTTCCCGCAGTCGATCTTCGGTTTCCATCATGCTCCTTCAGCTCGGTTCTGCGTCACGCGATGCGCGCCCTGCCGGCGCCGGCCACTGGTTTGCGCGTTCCTTGCGTGTGGCCAGCGTTGCCGTGTCCTCGAGGCGCCGCGCCCGCGTAGGCGCACGCTTCGCATTGGCGATCCACTCGAGGATGCCGCGCTTGGCCGAGCGTGGGAACGCCTCGAAGTTCGCGCGCGATCCGGGCCGGCGCTCGAATGCGGCAAGCAGATCGTCGGGCAGTTCGGCCGCTTTCACAGCATCGAGCGCTGCCCACGAACCATCGCGCTGCGTAGCCTCGACCTTGGCCAGACCGGCCGGTGCCATGCAACTGGCAGCGATCATCCGCTGCACGCGCGCCTTGTTCAGGCGCGACCCGCCGGTGCGCGGCTCGCGCGGCGCAAGCCACAGCTTGCTGCGCGCGTCGTCCAGCTTGTTCGGCTTGCTGTCGATCCAGCCGAAACACAACGCTTCCTCGACGATTGGCGTCGTACCCGGGTACGGGCTTGCCAGTGGCTTTCTTGTAACTGAGCACCCACACGCCTTGGGTGCGCAGGTGATGGCGTACCAGCCAGGCGCGCCACTGCGCCCGGGTCAGAGGGTGGGTGCTGTCCTCGGCTGCCATTCAGTGAAGCTGGGCAAACGCCTGGCGGAAGAACTCCGGCCCACCGAAGTTGCCGGACTTCAACGCGAGCAGCAGGGGCGTTTCGAGTGCGCTCGTACGGCCCACCCCGGCAGTCCAGGGCACACCCGGGCAGATCTCGGCACCGATGCGCAGCGCACGCACCCCGAGGCCGCTGACCACCGCACCCGAAGTCTCGCCACCGGCGACCACCAGACGCCGCACGCCGGCGTCGACCAGCCCCTGGGCGATTCTCGTCAGCACCTGCTCGATCAGGGTGCCTGCCTGCGGCCCGAACTGCTGCTGCGCGACGAGCACCTGCTGCGGATCGGCACTGGAGTAGACCAGCAGCGGGCCCTCGGCCAGTCTGGGCAGCGCCCAGGCGAGCGCGGCATCGACCATGCGATCGGCGTCGGCAAGCGCCAGCGCATCGATCTCGAACGCGGCTGCCCAGCTCTGCATCCGTGCCACCTGCTCGCGTGTGGCCGTCGAGCAGCTGCCGGCGATCACCGCGCTGAGCCCACCGACGGAGGGCAGCGCTGCGCTGTCCTGGCGCGGCAGCAGCCCCCGCGCGCGGAAATTGGCCGGCAATCCCATCGCCATGCCGGAGCCGCCGGTGACCAGGGCGAGATCGCTGCAGGCTGCGCCCAGCGCAATCACATCAGCCTCACCCAGCGCATCGGCAATGGCCACCCGGACACCGGCAGCCTGCAACTCACCGATTGCAATACGCACTGCGGCGGTGCCCCGGGCGACCGTCTCCCAGCCAATCAAGCCGACCGGCGCCACCATCTGCCGGCCAAGCACCCGCACCAGTGAGGGATCGGTCATCGGATTGAGTGGATGGTTGCGCAGACTCGATTCGGACAGCAGCACATCGCCGACGAACAGATAGCCGCGATAGACGGTTCGCCCGTTGGCCGGGAACGCGGGACAGGCAATGGTGAAGGAAGCATCGAGACGCGCTAGCAGCGCCTCGGTCACCGGCCCGATGTTGCCGGCGTCGGTGGAATCGAAGGTCGAGCAGTACTTGAAGTAGAACTGGCGGCAGCCCGCGCTACGCAGCCACTCCAGCGAGGCCAGTGACTGCGCCACGGCCTCGCCGGCCGGAATCGCACGCGACTTCAGCGCAATCACCAGCGCATCGGCGTCGGGCGGCACCAGCGTCGCCTCCGGCACCCCGGGCAGTACGACAGTGCGCATGCCCTGCGCCACCAGCGTGCTGGCCAGGTCGGTGGCGCCAGTGAAGTCGTCGGCGATGCAGCCGAGCAGTGCACTCATCGCAGCGGACTCATGGCAGCCCGCACATCAGCGCACGCCGCTCACAGCGCAGCCATCACCCGCTCGCCGAACAGCCGGGTGTTGCCCTGGCCGCCCAGATCGCCAGTGCGCGCCGCATCGTCGGCGAGCGCGGCGTCGACTGCCGCATGCATCGCCTTTGCCGCCTCGATGAAAGCGGGTCGGGCATGGCGTCCACCCAGCCAGTCGATGAGCATCGCGGCCGACAGCAGCATGCCGCTCGGATTGGCGATCCCCTTGCCCGCGATGTCCGGTGCCGAGCCATGACCGGCATTGGCCACGGCATGCTTGTCACCTGCGTTCAACGCCGCCGCCAGTCCCAGTCCACCGGACATTGCCACTGCCGCGTTGGACAGGATGTCGCCGAACATGTTGGTGAGCAGGATCACGTCATGGCGCTGCGGCCGGCTATACAGATCGGCGGCCATGGCATCGACATCCATCTCGACGAAGGCAATCTGCGGATTGGCCTTCGCCATGGCATAGGCCTCTTCCATGAACAGGCCATCGGACATGATCAGCACATGTTGCTTGCCCACCGCGGTCACCCGGCGGCTGCGCCGGCCGGCGAAGTCGAACGCAGTCTGCGCGATGCGGCGCGACGCCTGACGGGTGATCTTGCGCACCGAAAGCGCGAGGTCGGGCGTCGGCATGAACTCGCCATGACCCATGAACATGCTGCGATCGGAATAAAACCCTTCCGTGTTCTCGCGCGCAAACAGGATGTCCATGCCGGGCCGCGAGTCGGGTACCGCCGCGCGCGAGCGTGCCGGGCGCATGTTGGCGTACAGATCGAGCCGCTTTCTGATCGTGCCCGGCACGTTGATGCCGCCCTGCTCGCGCGGCGGATATCGGGTCATGCCACACGGGCCGAGCAGGACGCCATCGGCGGCTGCCGCTTTGGCAATAGCCTCTTCGGTCAGTGTCGTGCCGACCCGGGCGTGACTGGCCATGCCGACCTCGACCGTCTCGTAAGCCAGATCGAGCTTGAAGCGGCGATCGACGGCCGCCAGCACGTCGAGTGTCACCTGCATGATTTCGGGCCCGATATCGTCGCCGGGCATCACCACGATGTTCATTTCGATCCTCTCGCTCAGTCGACCTGCATGTTGGCAGCCTTGACCACCTTGGCGAACTTCTCGACATCGGTGGCAATCAGCTTGCCAAAGCTCTCGGGCGTCCCGCCAATGGTAACCGCGCCCAGACTGAGCAGGCGTTCACGAACATCCGACAGCAACAGCACCTTGTTGATCTCGGCATTCAGGCGCAGCACGATCTCGCGCGGCGTTCCGGTGGGCAGCATCGCGCCATACCAGGTCGCCACCGCATAGCCGGGGACACCGGCCTCGGCGATGGTCGGTACGTCCGGAAGCACACTGGCCCGCTTGTCCTCCGTGGTCGCCAGCACCCGCATCCGGCCCGACTGGATATGCGGCAGCGCGACCGGCATCGTGTTGAACCCGATCGCGACCTCGCCGCCGACGATCGCCGTCGCCGATGGCGCGCCGCCCTTGAACGGCACATGCAGCAGCTTCACCCCGGTCATCAGCGCGAACATCTCGCCCGCCAGGTGTTCGGGACTGCCGGCACCGGACGAGGCATAGGTGAGTTCGCCCGGGCGCTTTCTCGCCAGGGCGATCAGTTCCTTCACCGATTTCACCGGCAATGCCGGGTTGACCACCAGCGCCTGCGGCACCGAACCGATCGCCGCCAGCGGCACGAAGTCGCGCTCCAGGTCGTACTTGAGACTGCGATACAGCGACTTGCTCACCGCATGCGACACCGAGATGAACAGCACCGTATAGCCATCGGGCGCCGCCTTGGCCGCCAGTTCCGCCGCCAGATTGGCATTGGCCCCGGGACGGTTCTCGACGATCACCTGCTGGTTCAGCGCTTCGGCCAGGCGACCGGCCACCGTGCGCGCCATGATATCGGTGCCGCCCCCTGGGGCAAAGCCGACCAGGAAGCGTATCGGCTTCGAAGGAAACACAGGGCTCTGCGCATGCAGGGCCGGGGTGAACAGCACCGCAGCAACACCAGTGAGGACATGACGTACGCGCATTTTCATCATTGCTCCGCCTTTCATTGCTCCGCCTTGATGCCGGCTTCGACCACGATGCGCCCGAACTTCGCGGTCTCGACACGGATGAACTCCCGGAACTGCTCTGGCGTGGACGGCGCGGGCTCGAAGCCCAACTCGCGCAGTTTCGTCACCACCTCGGGCACCTTGAGCGCCTGCACGGCAGCGCTGTTAAGTGTCTTCAGCACCGGCGCGGGCAACCCGGCCGGGGCCATCATGCCGAAGAAGTTCACCACTTCGAACCCGGCCAGCCCGGGCGTGTCCGAGATCGGCGGCACGTTGGGCAGCGCTGACACGCGCGCGGATGAAGTCACGCCAAGCGCGCGCAACCGGCCGCTCTCGATGAACGGCAGCGCCGCGCCGATGCTCACGAAAGTCATCGTGATATGCCGGCCGACCACATCGGCGATCTGCGGCGCGGCGCCCTTGTACGGCACATGGATGATGTTCACGCCCGCCATGCGGTTGAACAGCTCGCCGGTCAACTGCTGCGGGTTACCGATGCCGCTGGAGGAGAAGGTGAGCTTGCCGGGATTGGCTTTGGCGAACGCCACCAGTTCGGCCACCGTCTTCGCCGGCACATCGGGATTGACCGCGAGGACATTGGGCACCCGTACCATGAGGGTGACCGGTGTGAGCTCGCTGTCCCAGTCATAGGGCATCGGCTTGTACAGATGTGGATTGACCGCCACCTCGCCCGAGTTGGCGAGGATGGTGTAGCCGTCGGGCTTCGCCTTGGCGACTGCGCCGGTGCCGATCATGCCGCTCGCACCCGCACGATTCTCGACAACGATGGAGACACCCAGCGTCTGGCGCATCTGCTCGGCGACCAGGCGGGCGGTGATATCGGTGCCACCGCCTGCCGGAAAGGCGACGATCAGCCGGATCGGCTGACTCGGGAAAGCGGGCTGGGCAACCGCCGTTGCTGCGGGCAGCAGGACCCCCGCAAAACACGCGGTGACCATGCCCAGGCATTGACCAGCGCATGGTTTCGAACCTGCAGGTAACCGATTCATCATTGCTGGCCTCCGGTTGATCGCGGTAGATACTCTAGCGCGCTGAACGCCCCACCATGAAAGCGCGCCGCCGGGTCACCGGGCGGTGGTGTCACGCCGGCCAGCTCGCCCGCCCAGGCCTCGGCATCGTCACGCGGCACGAAGCCGATGCGCACGGCATCCGGGCTGTGCCATTTTGCCCGGGTATTGGCCGAGATGCCGTAGACCACCGCAAAGCCGTAGTCCGGCGCTTCGATCGCACAGCGCGCAAGTTCGGCCATGTCGCGATGGCTGATCCAGGTGCCGAGCTGGCGCGCATCCTCCGGGCGCTCACGAAACGAACCGATGCGCAGGCAGGCGACCGTCATCGCGTACTTGTCGACATGCATGCGGCCCAACGCCTCGCCGAACACCTTCGATACCCCATAGCGCGAATCCGGGCGCACTGGCTCATCGATGCCCACGCCTTCATCCGAAGCGCGATAGCCGATCGTGTGATTGGAACTGGCGAACACGATGCGGCGCACGCCGGCCACCCGCGCGGCTTCGAACAGCACGAGCGTGCCGATGATGTTGTCGGGCAGGATCGTCTTCCAAGGCGCCTCCGTCGGCATGCCGGCCAGATGCACGATGCAGTCGATGCCGCGCACCGCCTCCGCGGCAATGGCCGGGTCGGACAGATCGCCAAGCAGGGTCTGCTCCGCCGCGGCCAGGGCAGTGACCGGGGCCCGGTCAGCCAGTCGCAGCAACGCGTAGCGCCCGCTGAAGGCGCGATGCAGACAGTGGCCGATGGCGCCTGCCGCCCCGGTGATCAGCACACGTGCGGACTGCGGATCAGACATCGCGGCGCCCTCCCCTTAACCTTCGGGCTGCACGCCCGCATGGCGAATCACCTCGCCCCAGCGGGCAAGCTCGGCCTTGAGAAATGCTGCCGCTTCGGCCGGAGTCGACCCCACCGGCTCGCCGCCATCGGCGGCGATACGCTTGCGCATCTCCGGCTGCTCCAGAAAGCGCGCGGTCTCCTGCTGCAGGCGGCTGACCACCGGCACCGGCATCTTCGCCGGGCCGAGCAGCAGCAGCCAGGACACCGCATCGAAGCCAGGCAGCGTCTCGGCCACCGTCGGCACCGCGGGCAGCGTCGAGGAACGCTTGCTCGAGGTCACCGCGAGCGCGCGCAACTTGCCGGCCTGGATCAGCGCCTGCGAGGACAGGATGGTGGTGGCGATCATCTCGATCTGCCCGCCCAGCACATCGGCAAGCGCCGGAGCAGCGCCCTTGTAGGGCACATGGGTGAGCTCCACCTTCGCCATCCCGGAGAGCATCGCACCGGCCAGATGCGGCCCGGTACCGATGCCGGAGGAGCCGTAGCGCACACCACCCGGCTGGCTGCGCGCACGCGCGATCACGTCCTTGATCGACTCGAACGGCGAGGCCGCCGAGACGACGAACACCCGTGGATTCATGGTGACCAGACTGATAGCGGCGAAGTCGCGCGCCGTGTCGAAGCCGAGCTTGCGGGTGAGCGACGCGTTGATCGCCAGCGATTCGTTGGCGATCACCAGCGTGTAGCCATCGGCCGCAGCCCTGGCCGCAAGTTCATGACCGATGTTGCCGCCGGCACCGGGCCGGTTGTCGACGATGAACGACTGCGAGAAGCCTTCGGCGAGCTTCTGCGCCACCAGTCGCCCGGTGATGTCAGAAGCTGCCCCGGGAGCAAAAGGAACGATCACGCGTACCGGGCGGGCCGGATAGGACTGCGCCAGGGCGGCCGGGGCGAATGCAAGCAGAAGGCTCAATACGGCCAGACCGCGTGCGCAGGACGCCATGCACCGGTGAACCGTCGTCATCACACTCCTCCTCCAATGGCCGATGTCTGTGGCCAAACTCAGGGGCAAACCCCGGCGCGCCGTCCCGGCCAGGCCCGGCAGGTCCGGGCCCCAGCCAGCGATGCAGCCGGTCAGCGCTCGTCGAAGAACGCCGCGAGCTTCAGGTAGGTGTCGTCCGGGGCTTCTTCCATCGGATAGTGCGCGCAGGCGAGCCTGTGAAAGCCGCGGATGTCGGTCGCATAATGCGGCCAGGCGTCCACCGCACTGAACTCACGCTGGGTATGACTCTTCTCGGCCCACATCACCAGCATCGGGCAGGTGACGCGTTTGCCCGCTTCCCAGTCGGCCGTGTCGAGCGGGAAATCGACGGAAAGTGTGGCCCGGTAATCTTCCGACATGCCGTGAATATGCTCCGGGGTGCAGCAGCGCACATATTCGGCCATCGTCTCTTCACTGAACTTGCCCTCGCCCTGCTTGGCGAACTTGCGGCGGATGTAGTACTCCTCCTTGCCCTCGAGCAGCTTCTCGGGGAAGTCGAACGGCTGGGCGAAGAAGAACCAGTGATACGAGTGCGCCGCATAGGTCCACTTCATGTTGGTCAGCTGCCAGTGGGTCGGGATGATCTCGATGCTGGCGAACTTCTTCACCTTCTCGGGATGATCGAGCGCCATCCGGTGCGCGGTGCGCGCGCCGCGGTCGTGGCCGGCGACCATGAACTCATCGAAGCCGAGCGCCTTCATCACATCGACCATGTCCTGTCCCATGCGGCGAAACGAGTAGTTCGTGTGATCGGGCAGCCCGCGCGGCTTGTCGCTGTCGCCATAGCCGCGCAGGTCGGCGCAGACCACCGTGTAACGGTCTGCGAGGCGCGGTGCGATCTGATACCAGGTGACATGGGTCAGCGGATTGCCGTGCAGCAGCAGAATCGCCGGCCCCTTGCCGCCGACCCGAAGATTGATGCTGCAATCGGGGTCGGTGGTCGGTACCCTCATCTGCCTGAACCCGTCGAACATGCCAGCGCCTCCGCCATCGGTTTCGACGAGTTTGCATTCGCAAGGTTGCAAATGCAAACTCGGCGCCGGGCCGGGTTTCAATCCGCCAGGCCGGAGGTCAGTCATGAGCGATCAGCAATGAACGAGAGCACGCGTCACTTCGCGTCGGAAGAACTGATCCGCTTCGGTTCGGCGATGTTCACCGCCCACGGCCTGCCGCCGGACGACGCGACCACGGTCGCCCGCGATCTGGTCGCCGCCGATCTGCGCGGACTCGCCTCGCATGGCGTGGCGCGCATCCCGATCTACTGCAAGCGGCTGCGTGCCGGCGCGATCAACCCCACCCCATCGATACGCATAGAGCATACCGCCGCGGCGGTGGCGGCGATCGATGGCGATGACGGCATCGGCTTCATCGTCGGCCATCGGGCGATGGACGAGGCGATCGCGCTGGCCAGGCAGTGCGGCATCGGCATGGCCGGCATCCGGCGCAGCACCCATTACGGGATGGCGGCGCTGTACGTGATGCAGGCGATCGAGGCCGGCATGATCTCGATGGCGTTCACCAACTCCTCGCCGGCGATGCCGGCCTGGGGTGGCCGCAGCAACTTTCATGGCGCCGCACCCCTGGCGGTCGGTGCGCCCGGGGGCAGGCATGGCGATTACGTGCTCGACCTGGCGATGACGGTGATCGCGCGCGGCAAGATCCGGCTTGCGGCGAGTCGCGGTGAGCCGATCCCGCTCGGCCTGGCGCTGGACAACGAGGGGCGCCCGACCACCGACGCCCAGGCCGCGTTCGAAGGCGTGCTACTGCCCTTCGGCGGGGTCAAGGGCTCGGCGATCGCATTCATGATGGACATTTTCTCCGGCGTGATGACCGGGTCGGCGTTCGGCGGCGAAGTGAAAAGCCTCTACTTCGATTTCTCCGGCCCGCAGGATGTCGGTCACCTGTTCATCGCCTTCCGCCCGGATCTGTTCATGCCACTGCAGCAGTACCGCGACCGGATGGACCAGATGATCGAGCGCGCCAAGGTCACCCCGCGCGCGGCGGATTGCGAGGACATCCTGATCCCGGGCGAGCCCGAAGCGCGCACCGCCGCCCGGCGGGCCCGCTCTGGAATACCGGTGACCGGGGATGTGCTACGCGCCCTGGCCGAGGAAGCAGGGCAGGCGAAGGTGACTCTGCCCGACGGCCATGTGCGGGCCCTGGACGCAGTCGACTGATGTCATCACGCAGCTTGGCCACGACGGGCAATGAGAGCGCCGGCGCCTCGCGCCTGGTGGGGCGGCTGGCACCGCGGCTGGCACGCACTGAGGCGAACCCGATGTCGCGCCGCACTTCCGAATCGCAGACGCTGTACGTCGTCGACTCCGAAGCCAGCTGCGTTCTGAGCGCGCCGGTACCCGTGTGGCCGGACGGGTGCTGGTATCGCATCGCTGAATGACCCTGCCCCCCCGGTCTATCGCCCGCCAGTCGATCGGGAAAACCCTGCGCTCGCTCGCGCACTTGCCGGCCTGCGGCCATGCGCCGGTCCTCGCCGACATCCGCTTCCTGCGCGATTCACTCGGCTTCGCGCGTGATGTCTACGCACGCTGCGGACCGGTGTCGAGCGGCGTTCTGTTCGCCCGCGCACAGGTGCTGCTGATGTCGGCTGAAGCGAACGAACGCGTGCTGTTCGACCGTGAAGGGACATTCTCCGCACGCGGCGGTTGGGAGCCCTTGCTCGGCAAGCTGTTCACGGGCGGGTTGATCGTGCGCGACGGCGACGACCATCGACGCCACCGTCGGCTGATGCTGCCCGCGCTGCGGCGCGAGGAACTTGCAAAGCATGTGGCGAGGATGGCGCCAGCGATCGACGCGGCAGCGCGCGACTGGCTGGCTCAGGGCCGGATCGAGTTCCATGGCGCAGTCAAGCGCCTCACCCTGGATCTGGCCATCGACGTGTTCCTCGGCGTCAAGCTGAAAGAAGAGATCGACGCGATCGATCACGACTTCAATCGGGTCGTTGAGGCCTCGGCGGCGATCCTGCGGCTGCCAGTACCCGGCACAGCGTTCAGCCGGGGCATCGCTGCGCGCGCGCGCCTGGTGAAGTTCCTGCACGAACAGATCCCCGCCCGCCGGCGCGCGCCGGGCGAGGATCTTTTCTCCCAGTTGTGCGTACAGGCGACGCAGGGCGAGGAACGCTTCACCGACAGCGAACTGGTCGATCACATGATCTTCCTGCTGATGGCGGCGCATGACACCACCACCAGCGCCCTCACCACCAGTGTGCTGTCGCTCGCCCAGAACCCGGAATGGCAAACCCGGCTTGATGGCGAAGGAAAAACGGTCGATTCAGCTGCGGGCGGCGCCCCTGCTCCGCCAACTTCCCACCCGGACGTTTCCCACGCAGGGCAAGACTCGGAAACGCCGCACCTGTTGTCGTCCATCGATGAACTCGGCCGCCTCGAACTCGCCGGCTACGTGCTGCGCGAGGCGCTGCGGCTGTATCCGCCGATACCGACCATCGCGCGTGCAGCGGTGCGCGATGTCGAACTGCATGGCTTGCGCATCCCGGCCGGCACACCGGTCACCGTGTTCCCGCTTATGGTGCAACGCGACCCGAAATGGTGGACTGACCCGGACCGCTTCGATCCGCTGCGCTTCTCGCCGGAACGCGCGGAGCATCGCCGCCATCCGTTTGCCTGGACCCCGTTCGGCGGCGGCGCCCATATGTGCCTGGGCATGAACTTTGCCGAACTGCAGGCCAAGGCGGTGCTGCGTGCGATGCTCGCCTGCAGCCGATGGCGGCTCGCCCCCGGCTATCGCGACGACTATGCTTTTGCGCCGATCGGCAAACCCAGGCACGGCTTGAATCTGGTTATGGAGCCGCGCTGAACGCCTGACGACACGATTTCGTACGACAATTCCAGAATTCGACAATCGCCCGAGCGACCGGGCATTTACAGGGAGCAGCGATGGATATCCGGATCACCTACTGTGGTGCTTGAGGGTACGAGGCACGAGCCGCCAGTCTGGCGGCTGAACTCAAGCGTGACTTCAACGCCAGCACCTCGCTGGTGAAGTCGAGCGGCGGCGTATTCGAGGTCGAAGCCGACGGCGCGCTGGTTTACTCGAAGGTGGCAACAGGACGCTTTCCACAGGCGGGAGAAGTCGCGCGAAAGCTTCGCGGCGCGTAGCTGAGTGTGGCCAACGCGGTTGTCGAATGACTAACCGACTCCAGGAAAGAGAGCGGCAACCCTTCCCCGCTGACCAACTTTCGCACTGACTTGCGCACTGACTGACTCAATGACCATCATCGGGGCGATGCGACCACCCAATCACGCCGTCGGGTTCTTCGACCAGCAGTTCCGCCAGCCCGCGACCGATGCCGCGTTGAAGCTGAACCCGTTCGAGACGCTTGCCCTGCCCCACCTTCGCGGCGACACGCTCGACTTCGGCAGCGGGATGGGCAATCTCGCGTTCGCCGCCGCGCGCCAGGGCTGTCGAGTCACCGCCCTGGATGCCAGCCCGGCCGCGATCGCGCACATGCAGGCCCGGGCAGCCGCTGAAGCGCTGCCGCTGGCCGCTACACTCGCCGACCTGCGCGACTACCCGATCGTCGATGACTACGATTGTGTGGTGTGCATCGGGCTGCTGATGTTCTTCGACCGCTCCACTGCACTCAAGGTCCTCGCCGACCTCCAGGCCCATGTACGGCCAGGGGGCGTTGTGGTGGTGAACGTGCTGATCGAGGGCACGACCTTCCTCGCCATGTTCGATCCGGCGGAACATTGTCTGTTTACCGCGCCCGAGATCGAGAACAGGTTCGCTGGCTGGGACAGCCTGCACACCGGGATCGACGAGTTCGATGCGCCCGGTCAGACGATAAAGCGCTTTTTCACGATCATTGCCCGCCGGCCGCCTCAGCTACCAACGCCGCCAACGCATCCGGTACCGCCTCAAGAGGCTGCAGGGTGAATCAGGACGACCGAAGCAAGGCTGCAATCGCAGCCGGCATCGCACTGATCGCGGTGTTCTTCATCATCGAAACCGTCGCTGCGCATTCAATCCGGCCCAACGCAGCCTCGCCCTATGTCTGGGCGCTGCTCGCGCTGGTCGGCTCCGGATCGGCGTTCCGGGCCTGGTGGTTTTACCGCAAGGCGCGGCGCGAACTCAGGCCGCCATCGGAATCCGGATCTTCTGGCCAGGATAGATCAGGTCGGCGTTCTTGATCACTTTCCGGTTGGCCTCGAAGATCAGCGGATACTTGTTCGGGTCGCCGTAATAGCGCTTGGGGATTTTCGACAGGTTGTCGCCGGACTGGATGATGTCGTACTCGACCTTCTCCTCTTCCGGCGTCGGCGGCGGCACCTCGAGCTGGGCCACATCCACCGCGGTCACGCCCTGCACGTTCCCGGCCAGCAGCACTGCCTTCTGCATCGCGGCGGCCGAAGGGCAGTCGCCTGCGATCGAGCAGGTGCCGTCATGGAAGGTGACCGCAAGATTCTTGATGCCGAGGTTGCCGGTCTCGATCTCGGCCTTGATCTTCGCCGGCGCATCTTCCTTGGGTGCGCTGGCGCCAAACAGTTTTTTTCCGATGTTGCCGACGAAGTCCAACAGTCCCATGAAAGGCCTCCGGTTGGGTGGTATGAGGTCGATGCACACGACCACGCGGTTGAGACGATCCAACGCTAACAAACCGGGGTTAACCGATATCGACGCCTTCGCCCCCGGCACGGCTGCAGTCCGGTACAGTCAGCCGATGGTCATTTCTTCTGCGCAGGGCGCCATGAGCGACACTTCGGTACTTGTCTGGACAGGCGAGAGCGGTCCGCAGTCGGTGCGCTGGCGTTCCGAGAACGGCGCCGCACCACCGAAGCGGGTGGTCGCGGTGGACGACACCACACCAGCGGACACAGCCTATCGGCTTGCCAGCGAAGGCACGGCCCTGGTCTGGCAGGGCGACTTCCAGAACGCGCGCCAGCTGATGAACGCTCTGGTCCGACGGATCGACCGCAAGCCAGCGAAACCGCGCAAGCCGCCGCCGGCTCCCGCGACGCCGGTCGAGGCATTCAACCGGCACCGGATGGCGCAGGCCCAGCGCGCCCATACCCTGGGCATGCTGCTGATTCCGGTGGATCCGGGTCATGTGATTCCGCTGCGTCGCGCGCCGGATGTGCAACAGGCCTGCGAGGAAGTGTTCGGGCCGGCGGATGAACCGTACACGGTGTCGCTGCGCGAACTGCTCGGACTGATCGGCGCCCATGAGTGGCGGCGCAAGGGCGTGGAGATCGCTGCACTAGGCGAGCGGATTCATCCACACTACGGGGTATTCGCACCGCTTCGCAGTGACTACCTGGGGCTGGTGGCCGAGGCGCCACTGCCCACGAGCGGGTGTGCACTGGCTTTCGACATCGGCACTGGCACCGGCGTGCTGGCAACGATTCTGGCCAGGCGCGGCGTCGAGCGTGTCGTCGCCACCGATCGCGATGCGCGCGCGCTGGCCTGTGCACGCGAGAACCTCACCCGGCTCGGCCTGGACGGGCGGGTACAGATCGTCGAGACCGACCTGTTTCCGCCTGGCCGGGCGCCGCTGGTGGTGTGCAATCCGCCCTGGGTCCCGGCACGGCCGAGTTCACCGCTGGAGCACGCAGTCTATGATCCGGACAGCCGCATGCTGCGCGGCTTCCTGGCCGGGCTGGCAGCACATCTCGCACCGCAAGGCGAAGGCTGGCTGCTGCTGTCCGATCTGGCCGAGCACCTCGGTCTGCGCAGCCGCAGCGAGCTGGAATCGTGGATCGCCGCCGGCGGCCTGCTGGTGATCGAGCGCATCGAGACCCGGCCAACGCATCCCAAGGCCTGGGACTCCAGCGATCCGTTCCATACCGCGCGCGCCGCCGAGGTGGTGTCGCTCTGGCGTCTCGCGGCTGCCGGCTAGCCTCGGGCGCAGTGGCGCGTACGATAATTGCAGCTGGGGCGCGCAGCCTGGGTTGGGCGCGATTTTAGGTAGGGGACAGACCCCGCATCGGGTCTGTCCCCGCTTCCGACACCGAGGTGGCGCGCGCGACGACAATGGGGGTCAGACAGTGACAGTGGGGGTCAGGTCTTGCCTTTTGCCACCGCTCACCCTACTATGACCCATGTCCCGCCCGCTGCGCATCGAGTTCCTTGGCGCTGTCTATCACGTCACCTCGCGTGGACAGTGGGGGTCAGGTCTTGCCTTTTGCCACCGCTCACCCTACTATGACCCATGTCCCGCCCGCTGCGCATCGAGTTCCCTGGCGCTGTCTATCACGTCACCTCGCGCGGTGACCGGCGCGAGCTGATTTATCGCGACGACGACGACCGGTTGGCGCAACTCGAGGTCATCGCCCATGCGATGGCACGTTTTGACGCGCAGATGCTTGCCTATTGCCTGATGGGCAACCATTACCACTTCGTGCTGCATACGCGGCAGGCAAACCTGTCGCGCCTGATGCGGCACGTGAACGGCGTCTACACGCAGGCCTTCAACCGCCGGCACGGCGTGGTGGGGCATTTGCTGCAAGGGCGCTTCAAGGCCATCCTGGTGGACCGTGACGCCTATCTGCTGGCCTTGTGTCGGTATGTCGAGCGCAATCCGGTCGCGGCCGGCATCGTGCGCCAGCCGCAAGACTGGCCTTGGTCGAGTTGCCGCGCACACCTC
>JBBRCD010000004.1:0-75458 GCA_038205245.1 Burkholderiales bacterium | reverse complement strand
CGCGGAACAGCCCTGGTGCGCCCAGCACGGCCAGGCCGTCTTGCGTGTGGTTCCAGAACTCGTGGTCCTGGGCGAGGGCCTCGAACGGCTCGACCAGGGCCTCGGCGGCAGCGGATGCATGCTGCTGGCGCAGCGAGGTCTGCAGCGCCTTCACCAGATGGCGGAACCGGATCGGGTCCTGCTGGTTGTCCGGATGGCGTCGATGGGTTGGCTGGTAGAGCGACAGGCAGGGCCCCCCCTTGAACGACGCAATTTCGGCAAGGCTCGCCTGGCTGAGTGTGTCGGGCGTGTGAGTGGTCTTCATGTCGCTCCCTTCGTTGGTTTCTGTGGCTTGGCGGCAAGCAGCGACATCGGCAAGCCGCACGCTCCCAGAGCAGGACGGCAAGCAGCACGCAGTCCAGGCAGGACGCGAAGTCTGGCGGGCTCGCATGACCGCGTCTGTACGACAGCGTACACGCACTCGACCGTTCGGCAACGCGCGGTGCAGCCCGCACGGATCGAAACAACCTTCGTGGACGATGCCCACGCGCGCTAAGGGCTGGCCGCGCTGCCCGAAGGGTCAACCTGGCGGCAGGCACCTGATCGGCACTGCCTTCCTGGCCGGCATCGGCTTCACCACGGCGTTGTTCATCAGCGGTCTGGCCTGTGTGCCGGCACGCGTCTCGAGCGCGAGGCCCAACTGGCGATTCTGATCGGTTCGGTGCTGGCCGCAGCGGTGGGTATCGCCATTCTGCTGACGACGAAATCGACGCAGGCGCCCGGCCAGAAGTGACTGGTGGTCTGCGAGACTCGCCGATGGCTCAGACCTGAAGCTCGTGCAGCGCCTTTGTCGCCGCCATGAATGCCGTCTCGACCGCGAGCAGATCGCCCGGTTCCGGCACAGCTTCTCGCGCCCCGGTGACGATCATGCCGGCGTGCCGCTGGAGGCAGGCCGCGTCCGCAGCGCGTCGCACATGGCCTGCGATCAGGGCGATGGCATCGAGCATACGGTTCGCCACGGCCGGGTTGGAGCGCGCGTTTTGCCTGATCTGGTTAAAGGCCGTGTCCACGATTCCTTCAAACGTAGGCCCCGGCGCCACCAGCCGCAGCCGCCCGTGAGAGTCGAATCGCAGGGCTGAAGGCATGTCGCGTCCGGCCAGTCGGCACAGGCCCGAGCCCAGTCGATCCACGCAGGCGATCGCAGTGAACGGATCGTTGACGCCCGGGGACAACGCCCGCACGGCGATCTCGACCAACTGGTGAAAGGAGAACTCGACATCCTGGGCAGCGGTGCGTTGGTTGCCGAGCACGAAGGCGGCGTTCATCTTTTCGACCAGGGTTTCGGTGACACGATTCCCGGGCCAGACCATCGCCATCGCCCGTCCTTTGACGAGGTAGTGCCCGGGCCAGCGCTCCAGCCGAAGCAACAGATCTTCCTCCGCGGCCAAGGCCATCAGAACTTCGGCGTCGATCAGTTGGAGATAGCCGTCTTCCAGGGCACCCACCGGACGGGCCTCGCTTGCGAACGCCGCCGGCAGGTCGGCTTCGTTCGGCGCCTCCGAGACTTCGGATCCAGGCTTGCCGAGGTGGCCGGGAAACAGCCTGTCGATCCCGTCCTCCAGTTCGCTGCCGACCCGCGCCACGACCTCATCGGCCTGGATCGAGACCGAGACATGATGGATGAAGTAGATCAGGACCCCGATGCTGACCATGGCCAGCAGCACGCCGATGCTGACGGAGAGATGAGGCACGAAGACCACCTCGTCGGCGCGCCGGATGGTGCGCAACACGAGCAGGCAGTATACGAACGTGGCCACGAAGGTGCCCAGCACCACCTGGTTGGCGGTGTCGCGCATGAAGTTGCGCAGCAGGCGGGGGCCTAACTGGGAAGAGGCGAGCGACAGCGCCACCAGCGTCATCGAGAACACGGTCCCGGCGATGGCGATCATCGAACCGGCCACGGTCGCCAGCAGCAGGCTCGCACCTTCGGCGCCACCGGAATAAATCCAGCCCAGCCGCTGCAGCCAGCCTTCATTGATGGCCTTGTCAAGCTCGACGGCGCAGACCGCCAGTGCCACGGCCAGGCACGCCATGACCGCTGGCACGAACCATAAACTGGACCGAAGGCGATCCCAATATTTCAGCAGTAAAGTTTTCAAGAAGCCTCGCTTCTCTCCGTGAGCCTCGAACGAAGCGCCCGAGCTGGCGCTTGATGAATGGTGGCGCGTAAGTTCTTGAACGGCAAGCCCGCCGTTCGTTGCCGCACCCAAACACCGACGATGCGAAGCGGTGGCACTCGCGTCGGCGAGGGGCCTGCCCGGTGAGTCCAGCGCACAGCGCCTTTCTCTTTCCCCGCGCAGCACCCGAGTGTCGATCTTGATTCAAACCGATCAGGAGTCCATCACAATGACAGCCGAACAGCTCAGCCCCGCCACGTGCGCCGCTTGATCGTGGACGAGTACGAAGTGCGCTATGAAGTCGAAGGCGAAGCGGTCTACATCCTTGGGCTTTGGCATACCCGCGAGGACCGCTAAGGCACAAGGCCGCTCCTTTCGGGAGCCTCTGGTGCCTCTGGTGCCTCTGGTGCGGCTGGTGCGTCCTCGGCCGCCGCTACCGCTTCCGTCACTGCCGGTGCGCTTCCAGCCGTCTCGTCCTGATCGCCCCCATACTGCGCATCGAACTCGTGGGTGTCGAAGGTCCTGCCATCCAGTCCGCGTTCGCACAGATAGCGCGCCATCGAGGCGGCATAGCCGTGCGTCGCATAGACGCACTGCGCACCGCTGGCCTCGATCGCGCGATTCAACCCTGGCCAATCCGCATGATCGGACAGCACGAAGCCGCGGTCGACGCCACGCCGCCGGCGCGCTCCGCGCAGCTGCATCCAGCCGGAGGCGAATGCATCCGAATAGCCGGCGAAGCGGCGCATCCACGCACTGCCTTGGGCGGACGGTGGTGCGACGACCAGCGCGCGCTGCAGTTCGCGGCGATCAATGATGTCGCTCACCAGATGGGTGGCAGGCAGACTCACCCCAGCCTCGCGGTAGCACCGGTTGAGTGCTTCGACCGCGCCATGACAGACGATCGGGCCAATCGACGCATTGACGCTCGCCAGGATGCGTTGCGCCTTGCCGAAAGCATAGGCATGGATCACGCTCGGGCGACCCGACTCGGCGTTGGCGCGCCACCATTCATCGATCTGCGCGAACAGCTGCGTGTTGTGGAGCCAGCGATACACCGGCAGACCGAAGGTCGATTCGGTGATCAGCGTGTGCGCACGCACTGGTTCGAACGGCACACAGGTAGGATCGGCATCGAGCTTGTAGTCCCCGGTCACCGCCCAGATCTCGCCGCGAACTTCGACCCGCACCTGCGACGAGCCGAGCACATGACCGGCCGGATGCAGCGACACGTTCGCGTCGCCGATGCGAACCTGCTTCCCATAGTCGACACCCTCGATCGCCACCTCACCCAGGCGGGTGCGCAGAACGCCCAGGGCGCCGCGCTGCGCCAGGTAGCGCTGATGACCGCGCCTTGCGTGATCGGCATGGGCGTGGGTGAGCACCGCGCGGTCGACAGCGTGCCACGGGTCGATGTAGAAATCGCCTGCCGGACAATACAGCCCGGGCGGGCGCAACTCGAGTACAGCCATACGCCCGCTCAGCCTCTTTACGTGGAATTGACCAATGAGGATAGCCCGGATATCTTGGGCCGCATCAAGAGATACCCAGTGTCAACTTCGAAAGCGGGGTGCGGGCACCGATCGTGCCCGGTTGCCCCTGCGGCCGATAGGGGCGCGCCTTCATTGCGCGTCCGCTGCTGCGCCAACGCGCTTTACTTGGTGTACCGTGAATCGTGAGAGCACGAGGCCACTGCGATGCCGAAGCGACGGTCGAAAAGACTGTCCGGAAATCCGGCTGCGCTTACGCAGCGTCGAATCATGAATTGGCTCCGGGTCTGCGCCTGCTGATCGAGAGGCCATCTGTTTCTTGCGGCTCTACAGGGAAAGCGTCCACCACGTGAGCCTCGCGTCAAAGATCGTCAGCAGCGGCTACACGCGCACGCAGCTCGAGTTCTTGTCCCGGCTCAAGTCCCAAACGCGCGCCGAGCACGACAGAATCGAGGCGGTGCTGGGCCTGATGGACGGCACGGTAGATAGGTTGAAGTACCGAGATCGTCTGCTGTGTTTTCGTGCGTTCTACGCGCCGCTGGAAGCCACACTCGACGCTGCCAACGATTGGGGCGTGTGGGGCATCGACTTGGCGGCGCGGCGCAAGACGCACCTGATCGATCGCGACCTGCGCGATCTGGGGGTGGATGATCCGGGAAGCCTGAGCTGGTGCATTGCCGATGCCCTGCCGGCGCTGGACAGTCCAGCCGGCAGGTTCGGCTGCTTGTACGTGCTGGAGGGCGCCACCCTGGGGGGGCAGGTCATCCTGCGACATCTGGAACGTGCACTCGGGCTGGATGCCTGCCACGGCGCACGGTTCTTCAACGGCTATGGCGAGCATACCGGGGCGATGTGGAAGTCGTTTCGCAGCGCGCTGGCGTCATTCGCCGTCACCCCGTCGCGTCAGGACGAAGTGGTCGCTTCCGCAGTCGACACGTTCATCAAGATGCGCGAGGCGTGCGTAGCAGCCGGCAAGAAGGAGCCGGACCGCGCAATTGATGCCCGTATTGCTGGCGCCGTTTGATTTTGACAGAATCTCAGACAGTCCTCCATTCAGGGGATGTGCGCGCCATCCAGCGAGCGTAGACTAGAGCTAGCGAGTTGCTGCCGCAACTGGCCCAAATGTAGGCTTTCAATGGTGAACGTGCCAGCGCCCCTTCCCGCCCCGACGCCCTGGACGAGCATGGCGTACAGCGTCAAGCGGCACGGTACGACGATCGAAAACTGCGATTCCGAGCCGGTGCAAACCCCGGGTTGCATCCAGGCGCACGGCGCGTTGTTGGTGTTGCTGCGTACCGATCTGACGGTATTGCAGGCGAGCGAGAATTCGCAGGCGCTGCTCGGTGTAGCACCCGGCCACCTGCTCGGTCGCCCAGTAGCGGAGGTGATCGGCGCGTTGGGTAGTCAACGGCTGACGAGGTTCCTTGCCGACGAGTCGGTTGAACGAAGCCCCTTGTATGCGATGAGCCTCGCCTCGCCCACTGCCAGCGGGCTGCTCGACGTCACTGTTCACACGCTCGGCGGCCTGGCCATCGTCGAGTTCGAGCCGGCTGAAGCGTCCGACGCGACGGGGAAGACAGACGCTCAGAACGCCGCCCCCGACTACTACGCCATGCTGAAGAAGTCGGTCGCAGACTTGCAAACGGCAAGCAGTCTGCAGGCGTTCTGCGACCTGGTGACTGACCACGTTCGCAGGCTCACCCAGCTCGACCGGGTGATGGTGTACAAGTTTCACGCCGACGGACATGGAGAGGTCTACGCCGAGAGCCGGCGCGACGATCTGGCGCCGTGGCTGGGCCTGCACTATCCCGCCGAAGATATTCCGAAGCCGGCTCGTGACGTGTTTCGGCAAGTGTGGATCCGGCCCATGCCCGACGTCGCGGGTGGGCTGGCTGAAATGGTGCCGTTGCTTACCCCCACGGGCGCGCCGTTGCAGATGACCTACTGCGCGCTGCGCGGTGCGTCGGTCATGTACACCGAATATCTGCAGAACATGGGCGTCAAGGCCGGTTTGACCCTCGCTATCCGTCGGGGTGACGACTTGTGGGGGTTGATCGCCTGCCATCACTATTCAGCGCCGATCCGGCTGCCGCACGAGATGCGTGCAGCGTGCGAGTTCATGGCGCAGGTGGTGTCGATGCAGCACCGTGCGGTCGAAGAGCGTGATTCGATGGCAGCCCGGCTAGCGCTCGACGCCGCGCACCAGCAGGTGGTCACCCGCGCCGCACAGGAGGGGGGGGCTGCAAACCCTTTTCGAGGGGACGCCGACGCTGCTCGATGGCATGCAGGCGGGCGGCGCCGCAATGTTCTACCAGGGCCGGTGGTCGCTGATCGGCATCACGCCGACCACCGAACAGCTCGACACCCTGGTCGACTGGGTGGCCGGCCAGGACGATTTCGCGCAACGCATTGACGCGGTGTTGGCGACCGATGAACTTCCCCGGCGGTTTGCACCGGCGGCGGCATACGCCGATGTCGCCAGCGGCTTGCTGGTCATGCCGCTGGCGCGAAAGAGTCGCGCCCTGATCATGTGGTTCAGGCCGGAGTTCATCAGTCTGGTCAGCTGGGGCGGTAACCCGCATGACAAGCCGACCGTTGCGGGGCCCAACGGCCCGCGCCTGACACCGCGGCGCAGCTTCGAACTGTTCACCGAATCTGTCCGGCAGCGCGCGCTCGCGTGGACTCCGGCGCAGATTGCTGCGGTGTCGAAGTTGCGCGTGCTGCTGATGGAACTGGTGGTGAGCCGCGCCGACCAACTGGCCGAGCTGAATTACCAACTGGCGCAGAGCAACGAGGAGCTGGACGCGTTCGCGTATGTGGCAAGTCACGACCTGAAGGAGCCGTTGCGCGGTATTCACAAGTACGCTCACCAGTTGCTCGACAAGTCGGACGGACTCAGCGAGAAGAACCGGTTGCAGCTCGAAGGACTGCTGCGCATGACGTTGCGGATGGACGACCTGCTGGACTCGCTGCTGCATTTTTCCCGTGTCGGGCGCGTGATGCTCGAGTTCGAGTCGGTCGACCTCGACGCGGTCGTGGCCGAGGCCATAGAGATGGTCGATGCGCGCCGTGCCGAGCGCCCCACCGAGATCGTTGTCGAGCGGCCGCTGCCGCCTGCGCTTTGCGACCGGGTGCGGGTGCGCGAGATTTTCGTCAACCTGTTGTCCAATGCGATCAAGTACAACGACAAGCCAGTCGGCAGGGTACGCGTCGGACATCTCGATCCGGACCAGCAGGCCGGCTTCGACGACTGGCCGGTCAAGCCCGGTGAGAACACGGTCTACTTCGTCGCTGACAATGGCATCGGCATCCAGGCGCGGCACGCTGAGGAAGTGTTCAAGATGTTCAAGCGGCTCAACGCGAGGCACGAGTTTGGTGGCGGTAGCGGCGCCGGGTTGACCATCGTCAGAAAGCTGGTCGATCGTCATTCCGGGGCGGTATGGTTCAGCTCGGTACCTGGTGAAGGCAGTACGTTCTATTTCACGCTTGCTGCGGCGTCTGGCGCCTGAGATGTTGCCGCCCGGTCCGACGCCGTCCCTGCTCGTTGTCGAAGACTCCGACGAAGACTTCGAAACCGTCGAAGAGGCGGTGCGTAGCGCGGGATTGGGCGCCAGCCCTCACCGGCTGATGTCCGGTGACGCCTTGTTGCAATGGTTGGACACTACGTTTGTGCACCACCCGATGATCGTGCTCATGGATCTGAACACACCGGGTATCGATGGCCGCGAGGCGCTGCGCGAGCTCAAGGCTGACCGCCGATGGCGCTCCATCCCGGTCATCGTGATGAGCACCTCGGCCAACCCGCGCGATGTCGAAGCCTGCTACGCGGCTGGCGCGAACGCCTATCACGTGAAACCGCTGCGCTATGTCGACCATCTGACGCTGGTGACCGGCGTTCTGAAGTACTGGCTTCAGCAGGTCGTGCCGTCGACGCTCACTGCTGCCACACCATGACGCACGAACGAGCGTCGGCCTGTGCGCGACCGGACCCGGGCGGGGATACGGTCACTCGAGCGACAGGCGGCGCGGCATTGCCGCTGCGGATCATCATCATCGACGACAGCTTCGAGGACCGCGCGGAGGTGCGCAGACTGTTGCTCAACGGCAGCGGGAGAAGTTATCGCTTCGTGGAAGCGCAGACCGCCGAAGCCGGCATCGCACTGGTGCGCGCCGAGAACGCAGGGGCTTCGACCTGCCTCTTGCTCGATCACTACCTGCCGGGAATGACGTCGATCGACGTGCTGGCTGAGCTGCGCGACGATGAGGGCTTGCTGCCTTGCCCGGTAATTGTCATCACGGGCACCGCGGAGATGGAGGTGGGCCGTGCGGTGCTGCGCGCGGGCGCACACGACTTCATTGGCAAGGACTGGCTGACCGCCGCGGCGGTAACCCGCGCGATCGAGAACGCAGCGGAGCGCTGGGCGATGGTGCTGGAGCTTCGCCGGCGCGAGGTCGCGCTTGCGCGCAGCGAGCGAGACTTGCGGATCACACTGGTCGCCGCGGGTGCCGGCACGTGGGAATTCAACCTGCAAACGGGCGACGTCGCCTGGTCGGCCGAAATGTTCGAGCTGTACGGGCGCGACCGGAATCTCGGCGCGCCGCGTCGCGGCGAACTGCGGTGCACCGTTCTGACCGAGGACAGTACGCTGGTCGAAGACACGGTTGCCGCGCTCGTGAAAGCCCGGGCCACCGATTATCGTTGCAAGTACCGGGTCTGTCACCCCACGCGCGGTGTTCGCTGGCTCTATTGCGCGGGCGAAGCGCAATACAACGATGCAGGTGATGCCAGCTCGATCAAAGGCATCACGATCGACATCACAGAGATCAAGGCGCTCGAGCAGGCGTTGCGCGAGCAGGACATCCGTAAAGACATCTTTCTGGCGACGCTTGGTCACGAACTGCGCGGACCCTTGGGGGTATTGAGCAACGGGTTGCATATTCTGCGAAGTCACCCGCTCGCTGACGTGGCGGACCGGGCGCGTGCAATGATGGAACGGCAGGTACATCAGATGGCGCGGCTGATCGAGGACCTCGTGGATGTTGCACGAATCAACCGCGGTACGGTCGAACTACAGCGCGATCGGGTCACGATGCAGTCGATCATCGAAGCGGCGATCGAAGGCAGCCAGCCGCAGATCACCGAAAGGCGGCATACGTTGCAGCAACAAATGCCAGAGGCTTTGATCTGGCTGAATGGTGATGCGGTACGCCTGTCCCAGGTCTTCTCGAACCTGCTGATCAATGCCGCCAAGTACACGCCGGTCGGCGGATGCATTTCGATTGAGGTGTTGCAGGACGACCGCTTCGCGACCGTACATGTCGCCGACAATGGGGTGGGGATTCGATCGGAGTTGCTCGACCGCATTTTCGAAGTGTTCGCACAGCTGAAAGACTCGGGCGACAGCGCGCGTGGTGGGTTGGGCATAGGGCTCTCGCTGGCAAAATGCTTCGTGGAACTGCACGGGGGATCGATCCATGCCGAGAGCGCCGGCCCCGGGCTTGGAACCCGGTTCGTCGTGCGCTTGCCAATACTGGATGCCTCATCAGAACACCCTGCCGGTTGAATGTGCGTTTCTCCCCGGTCAGCCAGGCCAAAAACACGCACCGGTTGTAGGCCGCCACGGCTGGCGAGAAACTGCCTCCACAGCTTGAGAGCGCTAGGTGGCGACGAATTGGCGCCCCAGCCCGCTGCACAGCACGGGCCCGCGTTTTGCGTCGACCCCTGGGAATTGCGGGCTTCGCTTGCTTGCTGGATTTGACAACTATCTGGAAACGCAGCCCGAAAGAAAATGGAGGTGGCAGCGTGACGTCCTCGGTACCAGAACAGCAGGCCAACATGGGTCAGCCGGCCCGAACGCCGACATGAGCGACCGCAAGCTCGAGCTCGACGAGGGGACGCACCAGCCCTACGACGGTCCGGCGGGTGGCTATGGATCGCTCAAGTCGGTGAGCCAGGTACTGTTGCGCGAGGGCGTGCCTGCGAAGGGCACGCGGGCGCTGCTGCAACAGAACAAGGCAAAGGGATTCATGTGCGTGAGCTGCGGCTGGGCCAAACCGGCCAAGCCGCATCCGGCCGAGTTCTGCGAGAACGGCGCCAAGGCGACCGCCTGGGAGATCACCGCCAAGCGCACCGACCAGGCGTTCTTCGAGAAGCATACGCTGACCGAGCTGGAGACCTGGCGGGATCACGATCTCGAAGCGGCTGGACGACTCACTCACCCGATGCGCTGGGACCCGTCGAGCGATCGCTATTTCCCCGTTTCCTGGTCGATCGCGTTTCAAGAAATCGCGCGCGAGCTCAACGCGGTGTCACCCCGGGAATCGGTGTTCTACACGAGCGGTCGGGCGGCGCTGGAAACGAGCTACATGTACCAGCTGTTCGCGCGCATCTACGGCTCGAACCACCTGCCCGACAGCGCCAATATGTGCCACGAAAGCTCGTCTGTCGCGCTGCCCCAGAGCATCGGCGTGTCGGTGGGTACCGCGACGCTGTCAGACTTCGAGAACTGCGACTGCATCTTCTTCATCGGGCAGAACGTCGGCACCTCGGCGCCGAGGATGCTGCACCAGCTGCGCGACGCGGTGAAGCGGGGCGTGCGCATCGTCACCCTCAACCCCTTGCGGGAGCGCGGCCTGGAGCGCTTCACCGACCCGCAGGCGCCGCAGGAGATGCTCACCTTCGGCGAGACGGCGATCTCCTCGCAGTACCTGCAGGTGAAGAATGGTGGCGACATCGCCGCCCTGTTCGGAATCTGCAAGGCGGTGATCGAACTCGACGACGCGCTGGGAGCGCTCGACCAGCTGTCGAGCGGCGATACCGCCCCGCGCGACCCGGACGATGCCGGGGCAGTGTCGTTCGCGGCGTCAAGGGCCGCGGCAGACAGCACCCGCATCCTGGACCGCGTCTTCATCGCGCAGCACACCCACGGCTTCGAGGCCTTCGCCGCGGCAGCGCGCGGCCATGAATGGAGCGAACTCGAGCGCGTCTGCGGTCTGAACCGTGAGCAGATGCGGGAGGCCGCGATGACCTATGTGCGTTCCTCGGCGACCCTGGGCATCTACGGCATGGGGCTGACCCAGCACGTCATGGGCGTGCAGAACGTTCACATGGTGACCAACCTGCTGCTCCTGCGCGGCAATATCGGCAAGTCAGGTGCCGGGATCTGCGCGGTGCGTGGCCACTCCAACGTGCAGGGACAGCGCACCGTGGGCATCACCGAGAAGCCCGATCTGGTACCCCTGGACACGCTCGCTCACCTGTACTCGTTCGAGCCACCGCGTTGGCACGGCCACAGTACGGTCGACGCGTGCGAGGCGATGTGCAAAGGCGAGTTGCGAGCGTTTGTCTGCCTGGGCGGGAATCTGTTGCGCGCTGCCCCTGAAACCCGGGCGCTCGAGGCCGCGTGGCGCAAGCTTCGGCTGACCGTTCAGGTCGCGACCAAGTTGAACCGCAGTCACGTCGTTCATGGCGAGATCGCCTACCTGTTGCCCTGCCTCGGGCGAACCGAGATCGACGAGCAGGCGAGCGGCGCGCAGGCGGTGTCGATCGAAAGTTCGGTTGCGCATATCCATGGCTCGCGCGGGGTGGTGGCGCCGGCGAGTCCGGACCTGCGCTCCGAGCCGTGGATCGTCGCCGAGCTGGCCAAGGCAACGCTCAATGGAAAAGGACGGGTACCGTGGGACGCGTGGGTGGCCGACTACGGCCAGATCCGCGCCGCCATCGAGGCCACTTATCCGGCAACGTTCAAGCGCTACAACGAGCGGTTGTTCGAGCCGGGCGGGTTCGCCAAGCCGGTGGCAGCTCGCGAGCGCACCTGGACGACGCCCAATGGCAAAGCCAACTTCATCACCCCGGATCGGCTATTCGCCGGTATCGAACCCACCGGCGACCCGAGTCAGGTGCTGCAGCTGACGACTCTGCGCTCCAACGACCAGTTCAACACTACGATCTACGGCTATGCCGACCGCTTCCGCGGTATCCACGGGACGCGCCATGTCGTGTTCATGAACCGCCTGGATATCGAGCGCATGGGCTTTGCCGCCGGCCAGGCGGTGGACCTGCAAACCGCTGTCGATGATGGGGTGGAGCGGCGTGTGCACGGGCTGCAGATCGTGCCCTATGACATTCCGGCGGGCTGCGCGGCGGCGTACTTCCCGGAGTGCAACCCGCTGGTGCCACTCTGGCACCATGATCCGGTGTCGAAGGTGCCCGGGTACAAGGCACTGCCGGTGCGGCTGTCGCGCTCGCCCGCGCGGCGCAAGGGGGTCGCCTCTGCCGATGGATTGCAGGGCATGGCGTGATCGCGCCCCACGAGTCGCTGCGGCTACGCGAGCGCGTCATCTGGAAGGATGCGCGGTGTAGCGCGGGGTGGCGCGACCTCGCCTGCGAGCGCGCTGTCGCGATGCGCTATGACGGTGAAACGCATGCGGTGCTGCTGGCCACCCCTTGCGACCTGCATGACTTCGCGATCGGATTCAGCGTCACCGAAGGGCTGGTGTCTGGCCCGGATGAGGTGGAGAACATCGATGTCGTCGACCACGGCGATGGCATCGAGCTGCGCATGACCCTGGCGCCGGCCCGCCGCGGTCAACTGCCAGCACGACGTCGAAACAGTGCAGGCCCGTCCGGCTGCGGGCTGTGCGGAATCGGGAGTTTGTCGGAGGCGACGCGGCCCGCGGTGGCGGTGTCGGCAACCACGCGCTTTACTGCCGGCGACGTCTCCTGCGCCATCGCCTCGCTGGCCCATGCTATGCCGATCGGCGCCGCGACGCGGTCGGTGCATGGCGCGGGATTCTGGCACCCGGGACTGGGGCTGGTCGCGGTTCGCGAAGACGTGGGCCGGCACAATGCACTCGACAAGCTGGTCGGCGCGCTGGCCCAGGGCGACCAGGGCCTGGTGGGTGGAGGTATCGTCGTTCTGACGAGTCGGATCTCGATCGAGCTGGTTCAAAAGGCGGCGCGGCTGGGTGCCGGTGTGCTGGCCGCGATGTCGGCGCCGACCACGCTTGCCGTGCAGTACGCCGAGGCGAGTGGGCTCACACTGGTTGCGGTGGCACGCAGCGACGGGTTCGAAGTGTTCGCGCGGGCGGATCGGATCGCGTTCCCTGGTGAGGTGGGGTCGACCGCAGACAACTGAACGCCAAGTACGCGTTCAGAGGAGCGCTGGTTAGTGCTCGAAGGACAGGTCCGGTGGAAGCGCGGACAGACCCCATGCAGGGCCAGTCCCCTTGCCGCTCGGGGTTGCTTCCTGCACGAACAGGTGTATTTACTTTATCGAGAGCCCCCACAAAGTCACGCTATGAGCGTCTACCCGAACTTCCAGCCATTTGAGCTGAGACGTCAGCTTCGAAGCCACAGGTCGACCAGATCAAGCACGCGCTGCCCGCCGTGCGCCGCGACGGGCAATGGCCACCTGCTCAGCGCCTGCCCAAGCGATTGAACGGACCGTCGCGTCCGCTTAATGCGCGCACCAGCAGAAGCGCGCCCCCCGCCATTCCGAGCATTCGTAGCGCCGAAGAACGCCGCCCGGCAGCCCAGCTTAATACGGCAAGCCCAGTGCCGAAGGCTGCCCAGTGTTCGCCAGGTAAGCCCGAGCGTTCGCTGTCGAAATCGCGCACCTGGCGCCACGTGTTGGTCAAGTTCATCAGCGTAATCCTCTGTCAAGTTGGCGACTGCCGGGGGTGTCGCGATTTGTTTCGCAATGCGCGTACCCGATCAGCGGCTGGATTGAATCGTCGTCACACTTTGCCAGCCGGGCATATCGGTTGCGTCGCCGCGGACACGCCCTGAATCCGTGAGATCGACGTATGTATCCTGAACTGAGTGCCATTGCCGCTGCCGTCCAGAATCTCGACCCCAGCGTTCACGGGGGAGTCTGCGGCGAGTGGATGGCGGACTTCGAAGGTGCAGATCATCGTGACGCGCGCGGCATTGCTTTGGATCCCGCACGCGAGACCGGACATCTGCACCGAGTACAGAGCGATTACCAGCAACTGCAGCGCATGGGTATCCGCGCGGTGCGGGAGACCGTCGGCTGGCGTATTGCCGAGCCCGCAAGCGGACGCTACGACTTCAGCCGGATACGGGCGATGCTCGCTGCTGCCCAGCGCGCAGAGGTGCAGATCCTGTGGACGCTGGTGCACTACGGGCTGCCCGATGATCTGTCGATCGATGATCCGCGGCTGATTGGCCGGTTCGAACGATTCTGTCACGCCTTTGCGCATGAGGCAGGCGCGGCCAGTGCTGCGCTGGCGGGTGGCGCGCCGGTGTTCACGCCAGTAAACGAGATCGGCTTTCACGCCTATGCGCTCGCTCATACCGGCCTCATTCATCGGCATCGGCCCGAGGGTGATGCCGCCACGCAGGCGCGCGCCGGCTTCGGGTATCAGTGCCGGCTTGTTGAACTGAGCATCGCGGGAATCCATGCACTGCGTGAGGTCGACCCGAGGGCACTGATGATGAGCGCCGAGCCGCTGATCAATGTGGCAGCGGCCGTTGATGCGACTCCGGAGTCGATCGATCGGGCGAACGAATGCAGCGCACGGCAATGGCCTGCGATGGATCTTCTCACCGGGCTTGTAGAGCCGGGACTGGGCGGCACGCCTGCGATGATCGACTGGGTCGGGCTCAACTACTACCACAACAGTCAGTGGGAGCTGGACTCGCAGGCGCTGCTTGCCTGGCAGCCACCGGATGCACGCCGCGTCAGCCTGGACCACCAACTGGAACAGGCGTTCGTGCGCTATGGCCGGCCGCTGGTGCCTGCCGAGACAAGCCATCTGGGCGCCGGGCGCGGACCCTGGCTCGATGAGGTGACCGATGCGCTGTGTCGCGCGCATGCACGGGACCTGCCAATGCGTGGCGTGTGCCCGTATCCGGCGCTGGCGCGCCCGGACTGGCAAGACCAGACCCGCTGGCATGACAACGGTATCCGGGATCTGCCGATCGACGGCCAGGTACACGCGCGCCTCCCGCGCCTCGCCTGGTCGTATGCGCATGCGCCATCAGGCGTAACCAGCGTCGTTGGCCGGCGCGCCACGATCCGCCGCCTGCGCTGCGCTCACGCGCTCGCACCCGTTCACTGCGGCAGGTCGAGCAGACCCCGACGCGAAACCTACCCTTCCTGAGGTATTCCATGTCCACACCTACGCTGATCGTCTTCTCGCACCTGCGCTGGAACTTCGTCTACCAGCGCCCCCAGCATCTGATGAGCAGACTCGCGCAGCGCTGGCCTGTACTGTTCATCGAAGAGCCGGTGCATGCCCCGGGAGAGGCTTCCTTCGACGTCACCGAGCCTGCACCCGGTGTCCGGGTCCTGCGTCCTCATACACCGGCGAACGCACCGGGTTTTCACGACGGCCAGCTCGCGCATCTGCAGTCGATTCTGGCCGCGTTCCTCGAGCGCGAAGCGATCGCCGACTATATGGTTTGGTTCTACACGCCGATGGCGTTACCGCTGCTCACCGGATTGCATCCGCGCGCGGTGATCTATGACTGCATGGATGAGCTATCGGCATTCAAGGATGCGCCCCGGCAGATGGCGCAGCGCGAACACGCGTTACTCAAGTGCGCCGACGTAGTGTTTACCGGCGGACCGAGTCTCTACGAGCTAAAACGTATAGCCAGCGCCAACGCCCACTGTTTCCCAAGCGCTGTCGATGCTGCGCATTTCGCTACCGCCACCACGCTGCCAAGGGACGGTTACGCAGGGGGCGAGCGTCCGGCACTCGGCTACTTCGGGGTGATCGATGAGCGCATGGATCTGGCCTTGTTGAACGCGCTGGCTAGTGCGCATCCGGAGTGGGATATCCAGATGGTGGGGCCGGTGGTGAAGATCGATCCTGCCAGTCTGCCGAAGCACCCCAATCTGTACTGGCTCGGGCAACAGCGCTACGAGGATCTTCCTGGCCTGATCAGCGGGTGGGACGTCTGCCTGCTGCCCTTTGCCATCAATGCATCCACCCGATACATCAGTCCAACCAAAACGCTGGAGTACATGGCTGCGGCCCGCCCGGTGGTGAGTACTGCGATCCGAGACGTGGTCAATCTCTATGGCGACTGTGTGCAAGTCACGGACAGCATCGAGTCGTTCCTGGAGGCCTGCGAACAGGTGCTCGGTGAGGCCCCTGGAAGAAGGGCGAGGCGGCATGTCGAAATGATGTCGATGGTTGGGCGCTTCAGTTGGGACGCTACCGCGTCAGCGGTAATCGACCAGATCGAGCGTCTGGTGCTGCCGCCGCGGATTGCACAGACAAGCAAGGGGCAGGACAGCGACAGTGGCGGCACCGTCCCGGCCATCGCCGCGGGGCGCCCGGTGAAGGCCGGTCATTTGATCATCGGTACCGGGCCGACCGGCCTTGCCGTCGCGCGCGAAATGGGTGCAGCCGCCACACTGATCGAGCGCGAGGCCCAGGTGGGCGGATGGTGTCGCTCGGTGCGGTAGGGGGGGTCACCTTCGACCATGCCGGCCACATCACGTTCTCCAACGACTCGTATGTGCGCGCCCTCTATGACGAGTTTTTGGGGGAAAACCAGCATCGGCAGAATCGAGAGGCATGGGTGTACAGCCAGGGCGTCCATACCCGTGACCCGTTTCAGGGTTCGCTGTATGGGTTGCCACGCGCCACCATTGCCGAGTGCATCGTAGGCGCGATCGAAGCACGATACGGTGCGATTGACGCGAAGGCTGGCGAGCTTGGCGCCAGTGCCGCGACGAACGTCGCATCGCCCAGCCTGCCGGCGGCCCCGCCGAAAGACTTCGAGTCGTTCATCTACAAGACGTGGGGTGCAGTCATTGCGCGCCACTTCGCGATCCCCACCATTTGTCGCTGAATGATGCGGCGCAGGGCTATAAAATGTTCCACAAGGCGGAGGCAGATTGTCGCAAGGTCGTCCTTGTGCCTGGTCTCCGTCAATGAGCAAACTGTTGCGTTACGCGTGCCAGGTGTGCATCCCGGGCACCCCCGGTTGCAAATATTAAGGGGCGAATGACCGCTCTCAGAAAGGAATCGCGATGAAACTCAACAACACGTTCAGCCGCACCATCATTTTTTCGTCATGACTCTTCATGCTCGTCGGCCTTGCCCAGGCCGCAGATGAAGAATTTGTAATGAAGGCTGGCAGGGGAGGCGCAACGGAAATCGCGGCCTGAACTCTGGCGAGGACCAAGGGGCCTCGTCGTGCTCGATTGGCCCGGGTTGCGTTGGATGTCCTGAGGAACGCTGGTCAGAGTGGGGGCAGTCAAGCGTTCATCGCCGAGCGCAGGGGAGGGCGGCTCCAGCAGGACCGCCTATTGCTGGCATGAGGGTGCTACCTCCACGGGAGACAGGAATGGCTCAAACCCCCACGGCAGTACCTGGCGTCGATCGATTTGCTGACAAGGCAAAGCTCGATCTGGATCGAGACGCAACGCCAAGCGACGCAGGCGCGACGGATGGAGAAGCGGGCGGCACTGCGCGCCCGGACGAGGTTGGCAGATCGGCGTCATACGAAGCTCCGCGCCCCAGTCAGTCGCCCGGCACCCCTCGAGCAACCGACGACGCAGACGACTCGTCCCGCATTGACGGCGCCGGGGGAGCTTCGGAGCCAAGCGGCGAGCAATAGCGTTCAAGATGCACTCAGGAAGCTTTTGCTGCAAAAAGTGCCTGCCCTGCAAATGCGACGCCGTCGCCATATAAGGGAGATGGCCCACCGAACACAGCCGGCTATCGACTCGATAAATGGAAGCCGCTGGCGATTGCCGAGCTCGCTTGCAGTTCGGAGCAGCCAGCACCGCACCCGCCTTGGCCCAAGCGCCAATTTCATCACGTCATCCAAAGCGAGTGAACGACCATGAAACAAGGTACTGACAAGCGCAGCCAACCGCAGGAGCCTTCGGACGATCAGTCCGGTGGAGGATCGGGTGGCGAAAGCGGGCGCGAAAAGAATCACAAGGGATCTCCGCTGGATGCCGCAGTCGATTCCATCAACGAGTCGCGCGGTGCGGACAGCATGCAAAGTCATAGCGGCAGCGCGAGTGGTGACGGCGAAGCGGGAATTAATGTGGAAGATGACGCCAGCAAGACCAAGCGAGCGAAAGATCGAGGCGAGACCGGTTCAATCGGCGCACACAAATAAGCTGCCCTCGCTGATGGTTGCACACTAGAGCGTGATGTGCCCTTGCTGCCGACCTTGGACTTTCGCAATGACGTCGAGCCCGGGGCGGCTCCCGCCTGAGCCGTCAAGCGGTTCAAGGGTTCTGGCCACGGTGTCGCCGCTAGTGACGAGGTGCAGCCACGTCGAAGGGTGACTTCATCTACGTGTCATGGCCGGGTCGCAGTTACAAGAACTGCAGCGATCCGGTCGGCACTGGAATAGGCCGGTTCGGCCAGCTCTTCGCCGAATACATCCGGATCCAGCTCCTCATAGCTGGCCTCGAGGCCGCCCGCCTCGAGCAGGGGCATGACAGCCCCTCGAAAGCCGTCCCCACCGTCGACCACCGCGGCGCCGGTATACAGAAGCAGCGTGCCACCCTGCGCGAGCCGGCGGCAGGCGAGTTCGGCAATGGCCAGCGACAAGCCTTCACCCAATCCGCCGCCGCCGTGCCGGTAGGTGCGCTCCTCCGGGTCCACAAGGTAAGGCGGGTTGGCGACGATCAGATCGAACGTGCCGTCTACCGCTGATAGAAGGTCCGAGCGCACCGCCTGCACATTCGTGATGCCCGCCAGTGCAGCATTGACTGCGGTGAGCCGCAGCGCAGCGTCGTTGATGTCTACCCCGATCACTTCGGCCCGAGGTCTGGCCGAGGCGATGACAATCGCCCCCGGCCCTGCGCCACAGCCGATATCCACGGCGCGATCGACGCGTTGGCCGCCCAGCAAGTGAGCGCTCAGGGCGGACACGAATCGGTAGGTATCCGGGCCGAAGAAGACGGCGTCAGCCTCGCTGGTTGGATAGGCGGAGTGGAACAGCAGCGTGCCGTTCAGCGTCGCGGCTCTGACTGTGCTGCGCCATCCTGATCGGTGCGGTAAAAGCACGCCGGCCGCCTGACCCGCAATGAACACATCGGCCGGGAACACGCTGGCAGGGGCGGGGCGGCTCCAGCCAAACACGCCCGCGAGCGTTGATGCGATCTGGTTTCCAGGACGGGCATTGACCCTCCGATGTGTCGCCGGCGTCACAGTTGAAAATACATAGCCGTGCGCAAGCAGTGCCCGTCCGAGCGCCCCTAAGCTCACGACGTCATCACCCACGTGCATCGAGCAGCATCGTGAATATTCGGGTCGCCAGCAGGCCGACCGGGGTCGGATGGTTAGCCGGTGAGAGAAACCCGATCAAACGTGTCATCGCATCCCTTCTATCGGCGACCCCCTCCAGCCTTTGCGCCATTAGACGGACGTCAGCACTGAAGTCGCTGGCCGAGTCGCGGGCATCGGTACTGAGATGGTACTGAATGACCTCGGCTACCGACGCGTCATGCAACAAGGGTGAAACTGGGGTAGGGGCAGTAGTGCGGCCCCGGAACCGACGGGGCGTTCGTTTTGGTTCTCCAGGCCGCGCCTGAGGAGCGTCGTTGATCCAGTCAGCGATCAGAGACTGCTCCCAGGCGTTGAAAGCGCCGAACATGGGCGCGCCTTCATCGTGAAGCAGCCGCCAGAAGCGGCTGTTCCGCGGCGCCTGGCCGCGTTTTATCCAGCCTGAGCCTTCGAGGGTCCGAAGGAACTCGGGGAGCTTTTCGGGGTCGCTCAACCACTGGGTGACTGTCATGTCACCGACCCGGCAGTAGTCGGAGTGAAGTGGGGCGCCAATCACGGCCTTTCTGGCAAGCATGGCGAGCAACTCGCGTTCGATATCGAACGAGGCGATGGCCTCTTTCGTGCCAGGACCGATCATGTTGAGCTTGTAACCGGCGGCCACGCGAGCGAGGAACTGTCGCCCGTCGGCCAGTCGCGGCAGGGCGGCCAGGACTGCGTCGAGCGCTTGCCTGGCGTGCCCGCTCGCGGCGTTATCGATTGTCACGTGCAACGTGAAGTAGTAAGGATCGATGTCGAGCTCGGCGAGCTCGTAAGCAGTGATCGGCAGGTGCAACGGCAACTGCTCGTAGCCCAGATTGAAGCCGATCAGCTCCGCAAAGAATTCATCCGCGTGATGTGCCAGAGCGAGTTGAATCGCCCCTTGCACGTAGTGCGCGTCTTCCAGTCCTTCGTTACCCTCGAGCCCATGGCTGAGAAGCAACTGCCGGTAGATGACGACATGGTTTTGCGCCGGGCGTCCGAGACCCAGCTCGTCGAGATAGATGCGGATGAGCGGGGCGACGCGCGGGTCGTCCCAGTGCGGGAGGACGCCGTATAGCCAGGCGCCGTCTACGAGCTTGGTCGGCGCGACCGTGCGTAGAAAATACAGGGCATGCGAACGGCTCGAGAAAAGACGGCGCGGCTCGCCGGTGTGGCGCGCGTCAAGGTAGTCGCGATAGGCGCATGCGGCATCTCGGTTCTGACGATCAAGCCAGTCTGGTAGTGATCGGATGCTGTCCGGAAACTCGCATTCGCCGATGGCAGCAGCGTCCAGGCGATCCAGCAGAAATGATCGCCCTGCAGCGCGCGCCAACTCGTCGACCCGGCCGAGCTCGCCACCTGACTCGCGCAACAGCGCCAGGTAGGTCGCTTTTGCCCGAGCCCGGGGTGCCGTGGAGAGGCGGTGGGCGGCTTGGTGTCTTGCTTCGCCAAAGATAGATTGATCCATTGTCCGCGAAGGCTACGCAACCGGTGTACCTGTGGCCGGAAGGCGTGCCGCGGTTTTCGACCTTGCGCGTCATCTTGATACTGGCCTGCTCGAGGGTGCGTGCGATCCGGCTGTGCACCAGAGAATAAGACCGAGCAACGCGACTTGAATCGGCAACCGAAGCCACAGCGCCCACAGCGGGAAGGAGAACAGTTCAGGCCGCTGCAACATGTATAGGTGTGCTGGCGTTACCGCGAGCGTGAGGAAGAACAATCCGAGGCCGGCAGCGCGCCGCGTAGGGCGCCACAACAGACCCACCGCGCCCAGAAGCTCGAATACACCGCTCACCAACACCGCCGCGCGCGGCCATGGGATGTATGGCGGAACAATACGCATCTGGGCTTCGGTCACTACGAAATGCGCGATGCCCCCGACAAAGAACCAGAGGAAGAGAAAGCCCAAGCCGATTACCTTTGACCAGGCGAGCTGAACACCGTCGGTCCTCACGGTCTTCAGTTCACCGCGCGCAGCGCAAGCACCGCGTTGGTGCCCCCAAAGGCGAATGAGTTCGACAACATGGTTCTGCCCGCCGCGCCGACACGTGCGGCATTGGCTACATAGTCAAGATCGCAATCCGGATCAGGGACGTCGAGATGCATGGTGGGAAGGGCAACGCCGTTGCGCAAGGCCAGCAGCGAGAGTATGAATTCCAGGGCACCGGCGGCGCCGAGCAGATGTCCGTGAACGGCCTTTGTTGCGCTGATCGGTATGTGGCCCGCGCGCGCGCCGAATACGCGCCGGATCGCCGCGGTCTCGGCGCGGTCATTGGCCTGGGTGCCGGTGCCATGGGCGTTGATCGCATCGACCTCGTCTGCTTCGATGCCTGCTGCGGCAAGTGCGGCAGACATGGCTGCCGCCTGACCGTCGATGCTTGGGCGAGCGATGTGGCCGGCATCAGTCGTGAGTCCGTAGCCGATGAGTTCACCGTGGATGGTCGCGCCGCGGGCCACCGCCCGCTCCCAGCGTTCGAGCACCACCAGTGCCGCGCCTTCACCCAACACCATGCCACTGCGGTTGTGGGCGAACGGCTTGCACGAACTCGGCGGGTCTGATGCGTCCACGCAGGCAAGCGTGTGCATGGCCTCCCAGGCCTTCAGCGAGCCGAGCGACAGCGGCGCTTCAGAGCCGCCGGCAATCGCCACGTCGAGCGTGCCGCAAGCCAGGCGCATCCAGGCCTCGCCAAGCGCCACGCTGGAGGAAGAACAAGCAGTCGAGTACGTCAGATTCGGTCCGCGCCAGCCATTCTCGATGCCGATCCAGGCGGCGGGTGCGTTGTGCATACCCTTGAGAATCATCGTCGGTTTTATTCGGTCGGACTTCTCGCCGTACAGTGTCTGGTAGCCGTCGTCGATGGTCAGCGTGCCGCCCATGCCGGTGCCAAGGAATACGCCGGCACGTTCCCGCTCGTGGTCCGAGAGTTCGCTGTGGGCGTCGGCCAGTGCGCGTCGCGCCGCCACCACCGCGAATTGACTGACCCGGTCAAGCAGCCGGAACTGTGGCGGCTCAAAGTGTTCGGTGCCGTCGAATTGCACGGTGGCGGCGAGTGGAGCTGCGAGCCGATGTGCGCCTGCGATGTCGAGTGTGCGCACCCCCGAGCGCCCAGCGCGTGCAGCCTCGAACACGTCGCCCGTTGTTCCGCCCAGCGGCGATACGAGGCCAATGCCGGTCACCGCCACTCGCCTCATGTGGGTTCCTGGACGCCACCCGCCACGGGCGCTGCAGGCGCCTCGCCGCGTTGGGCCACCACTTCATCGTCGATGAACTTGACGACTTCGCCGAACGTCGCCAACTGCACGCCAACATCATGCAGCTTCAACCGGAACTCGTCTTCAATGATGAAGATCAGTTCTGCCATACCGATGGAGTCGATCCCCAGTTCAACGAATCGCGCATCTGCCGTCACATGTTCGGGGTCGAGCTTGAACTCCTTCACCAGCAGCCCCCGTATTCGGTTCGCGGTGTCAGTCGATGCCAGTGACGTCATGGATGATCCCCGGGCAAAGGTTTCTGCAAAGGTTGCCTAGTCGCGCGGTCAAAACTTCGTTTCAGGCGCGCGAGCGTGGCGCTTTCTTCGACTCCACGGACCTTGCCGCTCCAGATTGCGCCGCGGGTCAGCAGGTTCGGAAAATGCGTGAACGTGGCCATCAGGAGCGCTGCCCCGGCGGGCCGCATCGCCAGGTTGGCGAGCGCGGCCGCCAGGCGCAGGCGGGGTACGAAGGTGTGGCGCCACTCGGCGGCGTAGCCTTTACGAACTTCGTTCTGCCAGGTCGCTTGCCCGGCATCCGCGCGCCGCGGGCGCGCGGACTCCAGATGGCTGCATAGCAGCCATGCAGACTGCAAGGCCATGCTGATGCCTTCGCCGATGATCGGATGCGCCTCGCCTGCGGCGTTGCCGATGCGGAAGGCCTGGTCCTCCGTCCGAAGTCGCACGCCTGGGCGCAGAGGCCCGGAAGCCAACCAGGGTCCACAACGCAGTGCACCGACCAGGGCCTCCGCAACACCAGTGCACTCGCGCATCAGCATGTTCTCCACCACTTCGCCCGCTGTCTGGCCAGGCGCCGCGCGGCGCAGGGTGTCCAGGCGATCGGCGCGCAGACAACAGGCCAGCGTGACGATCCCCCCGTCGGCGAGCACCATGCCGCCATAGCCACCGTTGAAGAGAAGTACCGGCAGGAGCCCGGCGTCCAGATGGGCGCTGGCGAAGTTCGCCTTGAACGCGAGGAGATCGCTGCCGCTGCGACCCATGCGCAGAGTCGCGCGTTCCTCGGGCAACGGTTCCCACGATCCATGGGCACAAATCGCGACCGGAGCGTGCAGAAACTGCTGACGCCCCGACGCGGTCTCGCGCACCATGCAATGGTGAGTGCCGGCAACGCTGCGGATACTCTGTACCGCCCAGGGCTGCAATACCAGCGCGCCATGCGCGCGCGCACGGGCGAGCAAAAGGGTGTCCAGGGTCTCACGCCCCAGCGCGCGACCCCATGGATGACGCGGATCCGCTGCCTGTGGCAAGTCGGCCGAGATGTTCTGCGTTCCGCGCATGAGCGCGACGCGCTTCAACTCCGGCCCCGCGTGGTGCGCAAAGTCCCTGCCGATGCCCAGTGCATCGAGCAAAGGCAGGTTGCTCGCGGCGACGCACTCGCCGCAGACCTTTTGGCGCGGGAAGCCCTGCTTCTCGATCAAGGCAACAGACCATCCCGCCTTGGCAAGCAGGATTGCGGCGCTGGAACCGGCCGGGCCTGCACCGATGATGAGCGCGTCGAATCGGGTCTGCATCAGAGCGCGCCAGTGGACGCGGTCGTCGCCCGGGCAGCGACGAAACAGTGACTGAAGAGACCGGCGGGGTATTCGGCCAGGGTCCAGGTCGACGCCGAACCTGGCCACAGTGAACTCAGCTCGTGGTCCCGAAAGCCGGCGTGCACGCTCAACACGGCATCCTCGCGCGTAACCGCGTTCACGCCCAATGCCCCGATCAGGTGGCTGCCCGCCCACGCGATCCACGCGCGGCGCGGCTCGCAGGCCAGGAACCGGTCGCTGCTTGCTGCCACCGCCGCCAGCAAGGCTGCCAGCTCTGTCCGCTTGAAGTGGTGCAGGAACAGGTTGGCCACGATGAGATCCCAACGAGGGGCAGCCTGTGGTGCCAGGCGACTGGCGCTGGCGTCCACCGCCCAGTCGAGTGCGTCGCAGACCTGTGCCGTCACCGTCCAACCCGAACCGGCGTACTCGCTCACGGTGGCTTGCGTCAGCAACGGCTGGCGGTCGAGCAGCGTCAACGCCACCGGTGAGAACTCTGTGTGCAATGAACGTGCGACGCCGAGCATCAGGCTGCCGTCCCCTGCGCCCAATTCCAGCACCGTCAACGGGGCCGATGACGGGGTATGGGCGCGCCTCATCGGCAGTGCGCGTAGCGCGCAAACCAGCGTGCGGCGCGTACCCATCGCGCGGTGCACACGCCGCAGGTCGCGGCGGGAGCGCTGAGCCATCGGGTCCTGCGCCGGGAGGCTGTCAAGCACTTCGGGTGCCACGACGCGCGGCAAGGTCATTCGCATGGGCTGGCCATCGTCGAGCTCCGGATCATCAATGCACACGCAACAACGCCCCGTGGCAGCTGAAGCCCGCACCGAAGGCCGACAGCCACCACCAGCCTTCAGGCGCATCCTCGGCGAGCGCGGCCTGAAGCACGAAGTAGACGAAAGCGCTGGACAGGTTGCCGTAGTCGCGCAGTATGGCGGCGCTATAGCGCAAATCCGACTCCGCCAGCTCGAAGCGACGCTCCACCGCCTGCAATACGTCGCGCCCGCCGGCGTGCAGAATCCAGGCGTTGATGTCGGCTTGGTTCAGACCCGCGCGCGCCAATACGGTGTGCAGGACACGCAGGGCGTGGTCCGCTGCCAGCGCCGGTACCGCGCGCGTCAGCACGTTGCGCAGCATGCCGTTTCGTGTCTCGAACTTCAGCGCGTCGCGTTGCGAGGGGTCCAACAACGAACTGCTGTCGATCCACTCGATGCGCCGGCTTGCAGAGCCAACCGCAGTCGGCTCGCCCGACAACACGGCTGCGCCAGCACCGTCGCCGAACAGGCAGGCACTAATCAACACACCCGGGTCATTGTCGAGATACATCGCAGCGCTGCTGATCTCCACGCAGACCGACAACACATGCTCGCAAGCGCCCGATTTCAACAGCGCACGCCCCATCTGCATGTTCGGCACGGCAGCGGCGCAGCCCTGGCCGACCAGGTCGAAGGCCTGCACGTCGGCGCGCAGGCCCAGCCGTTCTGCAACATAGCCGGAAAGGCCTGGACACAGGTAGCCGGTGCAGGTGCTGACGACCACGGCGTCGATGTCCTGCGCAGGCACCTCAGCGGCTGTCAGTGCATGTTGCGCGGCGCTGCTCGCCAAGGCAGGAGCGTGCACCAGAAAGCGCCGCGCCAGTGTGTCGGGGTCGATGCAGAATACTTCGTCCAGCGTCGACACTGCAAGGTGGCGCGTGTCGATTCCGTTATCGCGTTGAAGTACGGTACGAGCGATAAGATGGGCGCGCGCATCGAGCCGGCCGAACCAGTCCGACTGCTCAAACGCCGCAAGGCACTCGGCTTTGGTATAGCGCGTCGTTGGCACAGCTGTTCCTACCCCGCGAATGAATATCCCACCCGCTGCTGAATACGGTGCTTTCATGCACAAACCCATTCCATGGAGGTGCGAACTGCAACGTGACTCGGACCATGCATGGTCGCGTCCGGACATATCGCGGTCCGTGCGATACCGAACTTAATTGTCAGCCATTGCGCTCGCGCAGCGACCGCCACGGGGGCGCTCTTCTGCCCCGCCTGCGCGCAAGTCAGCGTGGCAACGGATAGCCCGGCGCGGCGGGTACCGGAACGGGTTCGGGGGCAGGGAATCTGATGGTGGAGTGGGGGCGGGCGGAAGCGCGGCACACCGAATCGACTTGCCCTCGGCATGGGGCACCCCGCGTGCTGCGCGCCGATGGCACGCCGGGTAGATACGTTGCGACCTACTTTCTGCGTGATCACCAATAAGGAACATTCATGCTGAACTGGGCCATCCTGTTCTTCCTCGTTTCCTTGGTGGCCGGCTTCTTCGGCTTCACCGGCGTCGCTTCGGGCGCGAAGTCGATTGCGAAGGTGTTGTTCGTCATCGCGATCGTGATCTTCCTCATCGTTCTGGTCTTTGGCGTTTTCCTGGGAACCCTGGTCTTCTGAAAACCTTGCGTCGAAGCCCGTTGCCGGCGCACGTGCCGAGCTGGCTTGTTCTATCCGACGTGGCCGGCGCCGATCGCAGGTGTGCGCACAGCGCACTTTCTACCGCTCCGCCTTCCGGGCAACCACGACCTACCGCTGGCTCCCGAAGAAGCGAGTGGATCTATACGTGACCGAGGTAGCCAAGTGGACGCGGCGGGTCGCTCAGGCGATCCAGCAGCAGGCCTGGGAACACCTGTTCCAGCGGCCTGGTATCCGGCATTACGTACACGAAAGCCCGCGTGCGCTCGAACACCGGCTTGACGACAGCCTCGAAGAACGCCAGCGGCACGTTGATGCAGCCGAAGGAGATCCGGTTGTCGTCGGCGCCCGGCGACGCGATACGTTCATTTCGACGCTCTGACCGCACCAACGCACGCACGGCGTGCATGGAAACCGCTGCGTCATGATCGACCCAGACAACCTGTTCGCCAAGGCCGTTGCTGCCAAGTTCCGCCAGGAATCTACCCGCGGGCGTAGTGCGCTCATGGGGAAGGACGTGCTCGAGCGCACGTTCGCCGATGCCTGTTACCGAGTCGTCGCCCATCGCTGAACCAATGAGTACCGGAGTCATCGCAACCAGTCGGCCATCAGCCCGGAAGGCGAGCAGACGAGCCCCTTGCTTGTCGACAATGAAGAATGCAGTCTGCCTGTTGTTGCCAGAGCGGATCACCCATCCGGCAACTTGCCGCACCGCGGGGTCGAGGGCATCCCAGCCTAGTGTTGCAGCGTCTGGCAAATCGGCCAACTGCATTACAGCAGCCTGCCCTGCTGGCGGCATGCTGCCGCCAGCAGGGTGCAAAACGGCAGTCGCCAAACCCAGAAGGACCGTACCGGCCGCGACGCCAGTCGCAACCGGCTTCAGCCATTGCGTGCTGCGCGGTTTCAGCCCAGGGTCTGGCGATTCCATCTAAGGTGGATCAGTTGCGATCCATGCGCGCCGACTGGGTTCCGGTCCGGCCCATGGAATCGGTCTGGCCGGTCGTTCCTGTCGTGCCAGTAGCGCCCTGGCCCGTGTTGTTGCCCATGCCAGACCCGGTGCCTTGAGCGGCCGTCGAACCGGAAGATGACGACTCGGCGGCGGGACGCTGGGTACCCGTGGTCTGGGCGATGGCGAAGCTGCCGCCGGCGACGACAGCCACCGCGGTAGCAACACTGATCAACGTATGTTTAAGCCTCATTGTGTATCTCCTTGAAGGATGATGCCACGGAGGGATCCGCGGCAGGATGACAACCCGAAGGTTGGTAGCCAAGAATTCGCAATGGTTGTTCCCGCTTCCTCCCGAGTCGTGTCCGCCCGAATCATTGCCCAGACGCTTACGCAGACCCAGCGCGAGGCAGGGAAAGAAAGAACCGCACCATCTCCGCTGAGGCGTCCGGTCCGCTGGCATCGGTGTGCGAGCCGCGCGCGCTGCCGCCGGCCCATGCATGGCCCGCGCCGTGCACGACCCAGGACTCGACACGGGGCCGCCCAGCGGCGTCAGCATGCACCGTGCGGCTGAAGCTTCGGCCGCCTGGGGACGTACCGCGCTGCACGCTGTCGCGCATGACCCTGCCAGCCCCGGCCGCAGAATGTGCGCGCTTGGCCTGGCGCACGATTTCGTTGCCGTTGACTTGCTGCACGGTGCGATCGCCGTCGCCGTGGAAGACGATGACCGGTACGGCCTGCGCAATCTCTCTGCTCTCTGCGACGTGGCCACTGAGAAAAGCGCTGAGGTCTGCGGTTCCGCTGCGGCCTCCCTTCATTGCAGACAATGCAGAAGGGAGGTCATGCGCACTTCGGTAGGGCAACCCGGAATGCGCGCCGACGCCGGCGAACAACTCCGGATAGGTCTCGCCAAGGATCACCGCCATCGCTGCGCCGGCCGAGAGCCCAGCCACAAATATGCGGCCTGTATCGACGCCATGCCGCGCAGCCACCTCATGCGCTATCCCGGCAATCAACGAAGGCTCTCCGGAGTCACGCACCTGATCTTGTGCCTTGAACCAGTTCCAGCACTTCGAAGAATTGGCGCTCGTCGCCTGCTCGGGATAGACCACCAGGAACCCGTTTTCATCAGCCAACCGGTTCATTTGCGTGCCGGCCGCGAAGTCATCAGCGCACTGGGTGCATCCATGCAGCATCACGATCAATGCTGGCGGCGAAGCGCCGATCCGTGGAGGTACATAGAGCTTGTAGGCGCGGGTGCCCGCAGGGTTGGTAAATTTACAGGCGTTGAAAGTGCCGACTGGCAGTTGCGGTGCGTCCAGCGATGGTTGCCGGGCGGGTTCGCCGTCGCTTTCCTGCCAGACATCGAAGACGCGCGCAACGACATCGGTGACGTTTTCGCGCGCGACCGCGACACCGTCCGTCGACGGCAGGCCTGCAGAGGACAGCGCGCGCCGGATGGTGTCGGTTACGCCGAGCATCGGACCCTTGTTGGTGTCGAGCCCTGCGGCAGCTAGCGCGTTGCGTATCGTTTCGTGGATGGCCAGGGGGTCGAAACACGGCGCTCGAGTATTGACAGGCGTTCTCATGCGAGGTCTCCTGTTGACCGGGGTGAGAAACGAATCAATGGGTGCGGTCGGACAATGCCAGGCGCACGGCGGCACTGGCCTGGAACGCGCCCAGCACGGTTACGGACTCGATTGCGGTACGCGCCAGTTCGGGGGTCACGTCATCTGCGATGCGTGCGAGGCCGACCACCTGGACTTGCAGCCGCTGGCCCGCCGCCACCACGCGTTCGAGATCGGCGCGGCTGTAGTGCTGCAGCCCCACCGTCAGCCTGCGGCGCGCCACGGTCTGCCTGACCGAGTCGGCATGCAGGGCAAGTTGGTTGCGAAGGGCCGTCGACCCAATACTCTCGACTTTCAACTTCGTCTGCAGCGAGCCCCACCACGGCGCTGCTGTGCTGATTCACGCACTCGTCTGGAGTGGCGAACATGGACTCGGCACTTTAGCCTGGCCACGCAGCGCTTTTGGACGATTCGACATCCAAGGCACTCGTGGGTACGGCGCAGATGAATGTGATCGAGTTCTACACCTGGAACTCGACCGACAAGGCCATCGACAAGCCCGACCGCATGATTCATGACCTCGACCCGGGCGAAGGGCCCGGATGATTCTGACTCGATTCGTCGACAAAAGCGGCCCGACAAATCGACCGCAATGCTTTCGGGTCGGTCTTCATCTTTTCAGCACGGCGATCATGCGCATCAGCGCCTGCGGGTCGACCGGTTTGACCATGTGGTGATCGAATCCGGCTTCGTGCGATCGGCGGCGGTCTTCATCCTGCCCCCACCCCGTCACGGCGATCATCACCACACCATTGCCCTGAGGCTGCTTACGGATGAGGCGGCAGGCTTCATAGCCGTTCAACTTGGGCAAGCCGATGTCGAACAGGATCACGTCGGGCCGGTACTCGCCGGCCAGGTCCACCCCGTGCTGTCCGTCGTAGGCCATGCGCGTGTCGTTACCCATCATCCTCAACATCTCCGACAAGCTGTTTGCAGCGTCCCGGTTGTCGTCCACGATCAGGATGCGCAGCAGCGACTTCGCGGCGGCTGGCACGTCGTCTGCCGCCAGCGCATGCCCTTCCTGCCCCTCGCTCACGATCGGCAAACGCACGATGAACGCGCTGCCCCTTCCCGGCCCGTCGCTGTGGGCCTGGATGCTGCCGCCATGCAGTTCCACCAGACGTTTCACCAGCGTCAGACCGATGCCCAGGCCACCCTGCGACTTCTCCAAAGACGCATCGACCTGCGTGAAAATCTCGAAGATTCGGGGCAACTGTTCGGCGGCGATGCCGATGCCGGTGTCCTTCACCGTCACCACCGCGTCGCTGCCTTGGCGTTCAACATGCAGTTGGATGTGACCGCCCCGATCGCTGTACTTGGCAGCATTGTTCAACAGGTTCATGAACACTTGTGCCAGCCGGGTCATGTCGGCATCCACGATCAGCGGTTGCTCGGGGAGCGTGACGGTGAGTTGGTGGTTCATCTGATCGATCAACGGGCGGCTCGTTTCCACGGCACTGTTGAGCACGGTCAGCAAGGGGAGGTTAACCTTGTGCAGTTCTAGCTTGTTCAGGCTGAAGCGGCTCACGTCCATCAAGTCATCGATCAAGCGCACCATCTGCGACAGCTGACGTTCCATCATGGCGCGGACTTTTTCGATCGTCGCCGGCTGCCCCCCCGCCAGCTTGATCAGTTCAAGGCCGTTGCGGATCGGGGCCAGCGGGTTGCGCAGTTCATGGGCCAACGTCGCCAGGAACTCGTCCTTGCGGCGGTCGGCCGAGGACAAGTCGGCGGCCAACTGCCGCAACTGAATCTCCGCTGTCTTCCGCGCGGTCACATCAAGGTTCGTCCCCACTACGCAATCGGTATAGCCTTGCGCGTTTGCCCGGACGATTTCAACGCTTTCGATGTGACGCACTGCGCCGTCGTCGCGTCGGCGGATGCGAAATTCGCGGCGGCTTTGTCCGGCGCGGCGCACGGTGTCCTGCAGGACGCGCTCCTGTTCGGGCAAATCCTCCGGCAGCACGGCTCCACTGGCCTCGCTGTATTGCACAAAACCATCCGGCGTTGGCGCGATGCCATACAGGCTGAACATCTGCGCATCCCAGCGGATGGTGTTGGTGAGGACGTTCCATTCCCAGATGCCCACCGCCGTGGCCTCGGTCGCCAGCTGCGTGCGCGCCTCGCTCGCGCGCAGATTCTCCTCGGCAGCGCGGCGCACCGCAATGTTCATCGCCGATGGAATGAGATGCGTGATGCGCCCTTCCGAATCGCGCAGCGGCGCGACCTGAAAATCGATCCAGATCCGGGTGTCGCCTGCCATGCGCACTGGCACGTCGTAGCGCACGATTTCGCCGCTGGCTGCGCGGTTGCACGCGTCCCGCAATTGCATCTGGATCTCGGGGGAATAGCTCCACCAGAAGCAATCCCAGAACTTTCGTCCGAGCACCTCGCTGGCCGGGATGCCGGCCGCCTCCACCGGCGCTCGGTTGGCGTAGATCACGGTCCCGTCCGCCGTTATCACGCCGACGAAGGCAAAGAGGTTATCCAGGACGCTGCGGGTGAACTGCTGGCTTTCACGGAGCGCGTCCTCCGCCTGCTTGCGCTCGGTGATGTCGGTGCTGCCGCCCACCATGCCCAGAAACTCGCAGGAGGCGGAGAAACGCGGCTGGGCATGGGACTCGAGCCATCGCCAATCCCCTTCGGACCGGCGCGCACGCACCAGGGCGTGGAAGGGGCGGCGGTCCTGCAAGCAGGCGTTGAACTCGCCCGCATACCCCGCCAGATCGCTTGGATGCACCAGCGGCTTCCAGTTCGGGCCGGCTACCTGCTCAGGCGTCACGCCGAAGAAATCACGATAGGTTTGGTTGACGAACTGCAACGCCCCTTGGGCGTCGTGAACCCAGATCATCAGCGGCAGGCCGTCGGTCATGATGCGAAAGCGCTGCTCACTCTCCCGCAACGCTTCTTCCGACCGCGTGCGCTCGGTGACGTCATCGAAAACGGCGACGAAATAATCTTTGGTTGGGCAATACACGGAGACTGACAGACGCCGGTCCAAAGGGCTGAAATCGATCTCGAATCGCTCCGGATTGCCTGTCGAGGCGACCCGGCCATAGATCTCGAACACTTCCGGGTGCAGCTCCTTGATTCCTGGAATGACTTGGCTGACTCTCTTTCCGGTCACGTTCTGCAAGCCGGTCAGTTTTCCAAATGTGTCATTCACCTCAAGAAAGACAAAATCATCTGGCTGGCGATGCTCGTCAAAGAGCATCTGGCAATAGGCGAATCCGTCCAGCATGTTCTCGAACAGCGCGCGAAACCTGGCTTCGCTGTCACGCAGGGCTTCCTCCGCGCGCTTGCGCTCGGTGATGTCGCGAAAGACGGCGACGTAGCCGGATGAAGTGCCGCTGGCGTCGCGCAGGGCCGTGACGCTCGTTTCCGCGGCGAGGTCGCGGCCATCGTGGCTGCGGTAAACGATCTCGCCGCGCCATTCGCCGCGCTCGTGCAACGCGGCCCGCACCCTTGATTCCGTCTCCACGCTCGGCCACTGCGACGTGTAGATCTCGCCGAGCTGGCGTCCGAGCGCTTCGCTGGCGGGTAGGCAGTACTGTCGCTCAGCGGCGGCGTTCATGTAAGTCACGCGCTGCTCGGCATCCACCGCAATGACTGCGTCGCCGACCTGCGCCAGAATCTCGCCGCGAAACTCGTTCGACGCGGCGTCGAGACCGTGCAGCGTGAAAAGCTGTGGGCCGTCCTTGGTCTCAACCACGATCGAATCCACCTCGCCGTCGCGGATTGCGCGCAAGGTGTCCTCGGCCTCTTCCAGCTTCAGGCGCAGCGCGGTGTTCTCGGCGCGGAGCTGCTCTTCGGGCGAGATGCAGGAGGCCATGGTGTGTGTTGCGTTCGCAGGCACGGAAGTCACGCTGCCGAATGTTTCAAGCCGAGCCCGAGGAGAATGCGCTCGGTCTGCGACATGTCGCCTATGAACCGGCGCAGTGGCAGCGGCAGCTGCTTGATCAAGGTCGGCGCGGCAATGATCTGGTCGCCTTCGGCAAGCGTCGGGTGCCGGGAGATGTCGATTACGTCCAGCACATAGCGCGCTTGCAGCTGCTCCTCGCAAATCTTGCGAATGTTCACAATGGCGCGCGTCGAGTGCGGCGTGGTGCCGGTGACGTAGAGCCTCAGAACGTAATTGGCCGTGACCGGCGCCGCCGTGACAGCCGCTTCGAAGTCGGCGACGTCGTTACTGGGCGCGTCGGGGTTTTTCATGAACTCACGGCTTGGCGGGTTGCACATCCAGGCCGACCAGCACGCGCTCTTCGTTGGACAGATCGCCGATGATTTTCTTGATCGGTTCGGGCAGCCGTCGCACCAGCGTGGGCACCGCGAGGATCTGGTCGCCGGCGGCGAGCGCCGGCGTCTTCCGCAGATCGATGACCTCGATCCGGTATGCTCCGGCAAGGTGCGTCTCGCAGATGCGCTTCAGATTGGCAAAGGCGGCGAGCGATTTCACGGTCTGGCCGGCGACGTAGAGGCGAAGTTCAATGATCTCGGGCTTGCTCATCGTTTGCCCTTTGTCTTTGCTTCGGCAGTTTTTCCGCCCGAGCGCCGTTGCACCATGGCCGCGCCGATCTGCCGGGTGTTAGTTTCCTGCCAACTGTCCTGCGCGAAAGTGAATTTCGCCTCGGCTTCTTCCGCCTGGCCCTGTGCGTGCAGCGCGGCGATCTGCGCCTCGATGGCCTTTCGACGGCTCGCGAGACGCAGCAGATTGCGCTCGTGATCCCGCCGTCGCAATTCGGCGGTGGCATGCTCATGGGCTGCGTGTGCCACACGTGCGTTGCCGGTGAGCACGCCGTCCGCGCCGAGATAGACGTCCACGAGATCGATGCCCGCATCACTGAGCACGAACTCGCGCATCTGGTTCGAGTGCGCCATGCCGCGCGACTTCAGCACGAAGATCATTCGGTTGCGCTCGCCATTCGCTTCCACATTTCGCAGCAGGAGCCAGGTGTCCATCAGCGACGACACCCCCACCTGCGAATCCTCCGGCGTGCCCGTGCCGCTGCCGCCCGTGGTGAGGCTGGTGAACAGCGTCGTGATCTGCTGCTGCTTGAAGAAGTCGATGAGCCGCATCAGGGTCGGCTTCACCTCGGCCTCGCTGCGTTCGAGGGTGAGATTGCTGATCGGATCGATGATGACGACTGCAGGGCGGAAGGCCTTCACCGTGTCGTGAATGGTCAGCAGATGCTGCTCCAGCCCCTGCAGCGTGGGCCGCGAGGCGTGAATCTGCAGCAGGCCCTTCTTCAGTAAGGGCGCAAGGTCAAGACCGATGGAGCCCATGTTGCGGACGACCTGCGCACTCGATTCCTCGTAGGCGAAAAGTACCACCCGCTCGCCTCGGCGGCACGCGGCTTCCGCGAACGCAGCGCCGAGGCTGCTCTTGCCGGTGCCCGGCGAACCGGAGACGAGCACGCTACTGCCGCGAAACATGCCGTTGCCGCCCAGCATCTCGTCCAGCCGCGCGACGCCGGTGGAAAGCCGCTCGGTGGGCGCCGCGTGATCGAGCCGCAGCGAGGTGATGGGAAGCACCGAGAACCCGCGCTCGCCGATGAGAAAGGGGTACTCGTTGGTACCGTGCGCCGAGCCGCGGTACTTCAGCACGCGCAAGCGCCGGGTGGAAATCTGTTCGTGAACGCGATGGTCGAGCGTGATCACGCAGTCGGCGACGTACTCCTCGAGCCCATAGCGCGTGATTGCGTTGCCCTCGCCCCTTTCGCCGGTGATGATCGCCGTCATGCCCCGATCCTTCAGCCAGCCGAAGAGCCGGCGCAATTCCGCGCGCAGGATCGCGTGATTCGGCAGGCCGGCGAAGAGCGCCTCCACGGTATCGAGCACCACGCGTTTCGCCCCGATGGAATCGATGGCGTGCCCGAGCCGGATGAAGAGCCCCTCGAGGTCGTATTCGCCGGTCTCCTCGATCTCGCTGCGCTCGATGCGCACATGATCCAGCGCGATCTGCTTCTGCTTCACGAGGCGGTCCAGATCGAAGCCGAGCGAGCGCACATTGGCAGTCAGGTCGGCCGCACTTTCTTCGAACATCATGAACACGCCGGGCTCGCCGTACTGCGTGGCGCCACGCACGAGGAATTCCATGGCCAGCATCGTCTTGCCGCAACCTGCGCTGCCGCAGACGAGCGTCGGCCGCCCAGCAGGCAGCCCGCCACCGGTGATTTCGTCAAGGCCGGTGATGCCGGTGGGCGCTTTGGGGATTCCGGGTATCGCGGGCGGGTCGATCTTCTTGTTCACGGCGCACCGGGTGGTCAGAAAGTGGCAACCTTCGACAGTCCGATCTGGCGTCAGCAGACCAGACTTTCGCTGCTATGGTTACCAGGAGAGGGCATGCATTTCACGAGCCGGCGCTGGCTTGACGCCGCTCAACCGGCCAGCACACGACGGAACGTTACCTGCCGAGGCAGCTCTTGTCCACAGGCCTTCGAGCCAAGGAGCCGCTGCAGGCCCGGGCAACCCCTGGGTGTTGGCAGATGTGCCGATAGGAGTGCAGTGTTGCGTGGAGTGCCCAGCAACCGGCGTGCCGACGGCGGCAGACAGCCCCCCTCGTGTGCCTGCGCGCCGGTGCCGAGCCGTCCTCTTCAACCCGACGAAGCGATCCGTTCGAAAGGCAATGAGCAAGGGTGTGCCTTTGCACGCAGACGTGTTGCAATCCGGGCACGCGTCATGCGAGTGGTGAAGTACGCAAGCAGTGACCTCCTGGATCTGTCGGGAGTTTGTTCCGCCCGATACAGATCGACCCCGCTTCGGCGGGGTTCTTTTTTTTCGCAGCACCCGCTGCGACCCGCGCTCGGTCGGTTCGTCCACGATTATCTGCAACGAGCACGGTATATCGTTCACCGAAAGCATGTCGGGCGGGCTGTTTCTTGTCTCGCTCCTGGGGATGTTCTGCTTCGTCCTGTTGATACTTACGCGCAACTTGGTTCGTCGGGGGTAGGCCCTCCCGGCAGACATCTCAGACTCTGGGAGGATCAGTCTCCCGGCTCCAGTCTCGCGCGCTGCCCAAGGCGGCGCAAAAACGATCGATGGAGGCCAGCAGATCAGCGGCTGGAGCAACCGGCTTGTCTGCCGGTATGCCGGCGGCCTGCAGTACGCCGGTGTCCTCGTTGAGCACGAGCATCGGTTTCCCATGCCGGTACTGCTCGGCAAGGAAAGTGCGCAGCACCGCGTTTCGCCCAATTTCCTCGACCAGCGTGTCACTGCCGGCAATCACCACCCCATCCCAAAGCACTGAAGGCAGCGTCTCGCAGGTCGCCTCGATCGGCAGGGTGTGTCCGTCTTCGGTGACCACCGGTTGCAGATTGGCACCGACCATCCGGGCCACCGCGCCGCGTGCCAGCAGGCGTGCATAAGCTTGTAGAACACTCGCCCCCTGGGCGCCAGCGTCGGCGATGATTGCCACCCGCCGTGCGTTGGGCTCGCCGTTGCCCGGCCGAGAGGTCAGTGACAGTCCAGTTGAGTGCTCAGGCAGCCGCGCATCGTCCACTTCCACCAGCACCGGTGCCGCGCCTGGGACGCCCACGCCCAGATTGGTGGCTACGGCCGCGACCAGCCGGGTATCGACATTGGCCAGTAGCGAGAGCACCCGCTCGCGCACCGCCGGCGTCTGCACCCGGGTCAACTCGAAGCTGAAGGCATTGATGATGTGACGCTGTTCGGCAGCGCTCTGGCTGCGCCAGAACAGGCGTGCCTGAGAATAATGGTCGGCAAACCTTTCTGGTTTCCCACGCACCTTGTCGCCGGCCACGGTTTCCGGAAACGACACGAAGCCATTCATACCAGCTTGAAACGGGCAGCCGCCGGCCAACGAATTGGGCTCATACGCGACCCGTCCGCGATGCACGGCCTGCTGACGCTGCCCGTCGCGCTGATTGTTGTGCACTGGTGCGAGCGGCGCGTTGATTGGAAGCTGGTGAAAGTTGGCCCCCCCGAGCCGGGATATCTGAGTGTCGAGGTAGGAGTGGATGCGTCCCTGCAGCAAGGGGTCATTGCTGAAGTCGATGCCGGGGATCAGATGCGCGGTGCAGAATGCGACCTGCTCGGTCTCAGCAAAGAAGTTGTCCGGATTGCGGTTGAGCACGAGGCGACCGACAACCTGCAGCGGAACCAGTTCCTCCGGTATCAGCTTGGTGGAATCCAGAACGTCGAAGGCAAAGTCCTCGGCCTGTTCTTCGGTGAACACCTGGAGTGCCAGCTCCCACTCCGGGTAGGCGCCGCCTTCGATCGCCTCCCATAGATCACGCCGGTGGAAATCGGCATCGGCCCCGCTTATCTTCACCGCCTCGTCCCAGGCCAGAGAATGGGTGCCAGCGACCGGATTGAAATGGAACTTGCAGAACACCGACTGACCTTCCGCGTTGACCAGCCGGAAGGTGTGAACGCCAAAGCCCTGCATCATGCGATAGCTGCGCGGAATCGCGCGGTCAGACATCTGCCAGAGCAGCATGTGCGTTGATTCGGGCATCAGCGACACGAAGTCCCAGAAGGTGTCGTGAGCGCTCGAGGCCTGCGGAATGCCGTTGTTCGGTTCCGGTTTTACCGCGTGGACGAGATCGGGGAACTTCATCGCATCCTGGATGAAGAACACCGGCATGTTGTTGCCCACCAGGTCCCAGTTTCCGTCCTCGGTGTAGAACTTGATGGCAAAGCCCCGCACGTCGCGCACTGTATCGGCCGATCCACGCTCACCAGCAACGGTGGAGAAGCGTACGAACACGGGTGTGCGCTTGCCGCTCTTGGCGAACGGGACAGCCGCGGTGAGCTCGATGATCGGCGCGGTACATTCGAAGTAGCCGTGGGCGCCCGAGCCACGCGCATGCACTACCCGCTCGGGGATGCGCTCATGATCGAAGTGGGTGATCTTCTCGCGCAGAATGAAGTCTTCAAGCGCGGTCGGGCCACGCAGTCCGATCTTGAGCGAGCTCTGGTTGTCGGCGATACGCACACCCTGATTGGTGGTCAACATCTGCCCGGAGCCATCGGCCCGGGCATGAATCAATGCCTCTGCGCTCGGGTCAGCGCCGGGCGGGGCGGCCGAGCCGGTCTTGGCTGATTCATTCGACTCGGTGCGCGTGCTGGCGCCAAGGCTCACCGCAACATCGGTGGGGGGTGTGCCAGCGACAGGAGAATACGCGGCCGCCAAGCCGTACTCCTCGGCTTTCAAGGCGTTTTGTGGCATCGATCTGGCCAATGCGTCGGTGCCGGCCTGGCGAACCATCAATGCAGTCAGCACATCGCCCAAGTCGGGTTCTCCTGCAACAGGCAGTGCAGCTCCCTGCGCCGGCCCGGCTACGGTACTCAACGCCGAGCCCGAGGGCGTCAACATCGCCTCGAGCGCAGCGACGTTGCCAGCAGGTGAACGGGTTGCAACGGTGTTCCCGCCGGAACGGGTCGAGCCCCGTGACGCAGGCTTGCGCGCGGCCATCTTGGATATCCTTGTCTTAGGCGCGGTGGACCGCCGGTGTGACGGTTTCGTTGGAGAGACGCGCAACCGGCGTGCCCGTCACGGCGGCGCAGCGTCAGTCCCTGTGGGCGGGGCCGGCAACGCCGGTAGCGGGCCTTCGATCAGAGGCAGCTCGATGATCGCTTCCGTGCCCTGTGTGGGCCCATCACTATGCACAGTGATATTGCCGCCATGCATCTGCAGCAGTTTGCGGGCGAGATACAGGCCGATGCCCAGCCCACTGGAACGCGCCGGGGCCCTGCTGTCAGCCGGAGCCGCAAACAGATCGAACACATGGTCCAGACGTTCTGTGGCGATGCCAATGCCGTAGTCACGGATCACCAGACGGGCGTACTGCCCCCGCCTGGACAGCGTGATGTGGATGCGACCGGCCGGCGGGGTGTATTTGAAAGCGTTATCAAGCACGTTGCCGATCGCCTGGCGCAGACGCACCGGATCGCCAAGCAAGGTCAGGGGTGGCGCGTCGGATAGGTCGACCGTGAGCTGGTGCTCGCCAGGTACACGGCCGGGGGCGGTCTTTGAAGACAGCAGGTCATCGACCAGGGTCTTCAGGTCAGCGACGCGTTCCAGGCGCAGACCTACCTGACCATGGGCGAGGCGGGAGACATCCAGCAGATCATCGACCAGTCGGGTCAAGTGTCCGACCTGGCGCTCGAGAACTTGCGCCGAGTACCGGCTTTCGCCGTCGATGCAGCGACCGCGGATCACTGCGGCGGCCGAAGCGATCGAGGCGAGGGGATTGCGCAATTCATGGCTGAGCAGGGCAATGAACTCGTCCTTGCGCTGATCTTCCTGTTGCTGATGACGTTCAGCCCTGCGCATCCCGGACACATCGACGAAGGCGCCGATGGCACCGTGGATTGCGCCTTCCGGGTTCAACCGGGGCACGACGTTTCCATACAGTTCAACCGGCTCACGGCCGACCGGCTGCAGTCGCAGCATCACGCCGCGCTGCTCCTGGTTAGCGGTGATCGCTTTTCGTAGTGCATCGGCGACTTCTGCTGACCAGCACGGGGCATGGGGCGCGGTAAAGATATGCTCGACCGAGGCTTGCGCGCTTGCGTGTGGCGAGGGCGCCTTGACGCCGAGCAGCCGTGCTGCCTCGGCGTTGCCCGCAAGCACGCGACAGGCATTGTCGTGGGCAATCCAGATTGCTGCAGGCACGGCCTTCAGCAACGCCTGCAGATCCTGTTGCCGCGTTCTGGCCACTGCCTCGGCCTGCCGCCGGCCGGTCACATCGAAGCCAGCGAGAATGAGCGAGCCGATGGTGCCGGTGGCCGGATTCAATCTCGGGGCGATGGTGAGGTCCAGATCGAGGCAGCCGCCCGAGGCGCTCGCGGCGCGCACATCAAAGCGCACTGTGGTCCCGGTGAGCGCGCGCGCAACGGCCAGGCGAAGGGCTTGCTGCGCTTGCGGGTCCGCACGCCACCACGGTCCTTCCCACAGCGGCAGCCCCTGCACCTCCTCCAGACTCACTTGCGCGTAGCCGAGCAGCGCCTGATTGGCCATGACCAGATTGCCTTGGCAATCGAGTGCCGCCATGAACGCCGGCACCAAATCCATCGGACCGAGCAGACCGCCAGCCATGCCCGCCGGGCGCGGCGGAACGCCGATCGGCGCCCCGGAGCCTGGGGTCGCCGACAGATCTGCGGATCGCGGTGCTTGCGGCCTACCTGCCGGGCCGTGGAATGATGTCATCACGCACTTCACACACACCGTCATCACCGGACTGGGCGGTGGTTTGCTGCAATTCCACTACCGTGCAGCCCGAAAAGGGCAGCGCTACCGGCAGTGCAACGAGCGCAAGACGCGTTAGCTTCATGACTTGCTCCCAGCTTGGGTGGAGTATCGATCGAGCGGGTGTACTACCCGGCGTCGACAGTGAAGCCGCAGGAAGTGTTCCCGTGTTCTGGCGCTCAGGTCATCGGCGTACGTCGCACGCGCCGCGACCTGATGCGTTAGCGCGCCCGCGCCCGCTGCCGGAGCGGAACGATGGCCGGCGCAAGGGCCGGCACAAGGGTCGGGGCAGAAATACTCACTGTCGGAATGCTCAGCCGACAGCAGGGTGAAGCGGCCGTGCCGAGCGTGAGTCGCGCGCCGATGGACGAGGCGAGCTGCTGGGCGAGCAGCGTCGAAAGGTCATGCCGGGCAATCGTTGCAGTCGATGACCTGGCGGGCAGCGACCGCACCGTGAGTTGGATGCTCTGGTTCCTGTGCGTGTCGTAGCGCGCGACCGAAGCGCTCAACGCCGCCGCGCCGCCCGGGCTGGTGCCTGCAATGGCTGCTTCGAGCATGGCGTTCAGGATGAACTCCAGCGCCGGTTGTGCCAACGGAGTAGTCGCGCCCGGTTCCGGCATTGCGACCCGCAGCTCGACGTTTCGCCGATGAGCGGTCGGCCTGGCCTGGGCCACGCATTGTTCGAGGAGGGGCGTGATGCCGGTAAGGCGGCGACTGGCGGGGGGGCGGGACGCGGCCTGAGCACCCGCCTCGAATTGCGCGCCGCACGATCGCAGGCGCTCCGCGAACCCGGTCTGGGCGGCGATGGAGCGTTTGAGGCCAGCCAGAGCCTGTGCGCGCACGACATCGTCAATGCCTTCGACCTGCAGCAGTTGCAGCCAGCCGTTCATCGCATGCAGCGCCGACCTCAGGTCATGGGACAGGCCTTCCACCAGCGGGCCCAGGGTGGAGTCTGGCGGCGCATAGCCAAACGACTGGAGGTCGGGATCGGGTTTCGGGTGGGATATCGAGCTTTTAGTGCGTTTCGCCTGAGTCATGGCGCAGAGTCCTGAGACGTTGGATTCACGAGTCGACGCATGGCGACCTTGCCCGATCGGCGTACATGGCGCCACTTCAAACGCAAGGACCAGGCCTGCACCGACCCCCCGCGCTGTGGCGCAGTAACGATGTGTATCATTGTGCGCTTTAACCTCCATGGATGATCAAGATGGCTGTGCCCCCCGCGCGCGCGACTCCGAGCACTGGCGACCCTCACGTACTGATCGTCGAAGATGAGCCTGATGCCGCCCAGGCGATGGCCGCATTGCTGCGGCTGGAGGGGTGCCATACGGCAATCGCGCACTCGCTCGCCGAGGCAAAGCAGCAGCTGATGCTCAGGGTGCCGGACCTGGTTCTACTGGATATCATGCTGCCCGATGGTAGTGGCATGACGCTGTTCGAGGACCGCGACGAGTTCCGGGACCTGCATGTGGCGCTGATGACTGGCCATGCCAGTCTGGAGACCTCGATTCAAGCGCTGCGCCTAGGGGCGGCCGACTATCTGATCAAGCCGGTAAGTGCGCGCCAGCTCAAGGCGGTGCTCGCGCGCGCGCGCCAGCCGAGCGTGAAGCGCATCCAGATCAGCACGCTGGAAGCCAACGCCGGTGTCGAGGGCCGGTTTGGCCATCTGCGCGGGCGCGCGCCAGTCATGCAGAAGGTCTATGCACAGATCGCGCGGGTCGCCGGCACAGCAGTATCGGTGCTGTTGGTGGGCGAGAGCGGGGTGGGCAAGGAAGTGGTCGCGCAAACGATCCACGACCTGAGCCGGCGCCGCAATGCGGCGTTTCTTCCAGTCAACTGTGGCGCGATCTCCCCGCAGCTCATCGAAAGCGAGATGTTCGGCCACGAGAAAGGCAGTTTCACTGGAGCCAGCCGACAGCATCGCGGCTTCTTCGAGCGCGCCAATGGCGGCACGCTGTTTCTGGACGAGATCACCGAGATGCCGCTCGATCTGCAGGTGCGCCTGTTACGGGTTCTGGAAACCGGCACGTTCATGCGCGTGGGTTCCGATGAGCTGATGGAAACCGATGTGCGCATCCTGGCGGCCACCAACCGCGACCCGGCGAAGACGGTGGCACAAGGGCGCCTGCGCGAAGATCTGTTCTACCGCCTGAACGTGTTTCAGATCATCGTGCCGCCCCTGCGCGAGCGGCTGGATGATGTGCCGCTTCTCGCTCAGCACTTTCTGGATCTGCTCAATGAGCGCGAAGAGGCCAGCAAGACATTTGACGCGAGCGCGCTCGCGCGTCTGTGCACGCACCCCTGGCGCGGCAACGTGCGCGAACTGAGAAACGTCGTCCAGCGCGCGTTCATCATGGCTGAAGGCCAGGTGATCAGCGCGGCGTGCATTCCGTTCGATCCACCGGGGCAAGCGCCAGCCGCGACCGGGCAGTCGATCACGGTCGAGGTTGGTTGCAGCCTGCAGGACATGGAGCGACAGCTCATCCTTGCCACCCTGGAGGCGATGAACGGGCACAAGGAACGTGCTGCAGCGATTCTGGGCATCAGTCACAAGACCCTTTACAACCGACTGCGTGAATACGGCCGCGACGCGGTCGAGCCAGGCAAGAGCTGAAATGAACGGAGTCCAGGCGTGTGGAGAGGTCGCAAAACCCAGGCACCGCTGTTGCGTGAACTGAGGGGCGAGAGAAGGACATCCACGATGGCTTCTGCTGGGCAGTCCAGACGCGCCTGCGTTCTGGTGCTGGATGACGATCCACATTGCGCTGAAATGCTGACCGCATTCCTGACTCATGCCGGGCATCGTGCCACCATGGTGAGCGATGGCAAGGCGGCATTGTCCGCGCTGAGCACCGAGCGGTACGATCTGGCACTGCTCGATGTGATGATGCCGGATATCGACGGCATCGCCCTTGCGCGCCTGTTGCACGAGCAGCAGCGCGACTTACCGGTAATCTTTGTCTCCGGAGCAGGCTCGCTCGATCATGTCATTGGTGCGCTGCGCGAGCGGGCGTTTGATTTTCTTCGCAAGCCGGTCGATCTGCATGAGTTGGGGCAGTCGGTCGAGGCTGCGCTGGCTGCGCGCCGCGGGCGCGAACACACGCAACTGCGCCGGGATGAGCTTGCCCGCCGGCTGGCGCAAGTGCGCCGGCTGCGTCACCAGGCACTGCACGATGCACTGACCGGTTTGCCCAATCGGGCACTGTTCAACGACCGGCTTCAGAGCGCCCTGATCCGTGCACACCGGCGCCAGGAGTCGGTCGCGGTGGTGTTTCTCGATCTGGACGGCTTCAAGGCGGTCAACGACCGCTTTGGTCATGCCACCGGCGACGCGCTACTGAAAGAGTTTGCGCAACGGCTTCAGGCAGCCGTCAGAGCGGCCGATACGGTGGCACGGCTGGGCGGAGACGAGTTCGTGGCGGTGCTGCCGGATCTGCCGGATGCGGGTGCAGTACCGAGGATCGTGCAAACAATGACACAGTGTTGCGCCCGCCCATTCATGATAATCGAGCAGGCGATCCGGCTGCGCTGCTCTGCCGGATATGCGGTGTTCCCACAGCACGGCGGGTCAGTCGATACATTGATCGCCCATGCCGATACTGCAATGTACGCCGACAAGATCCGCAGCGAGCACCGATGACCAACGATCGCTCGACTATGAACGATGACAAAAAAACGCCCTGTGCAAAACAGGCAGATCGGAGACTTGATGTTGCCGGCTTGGCACAGGGCCTAACGTGACGCGCTTGCGTACACGGGGAGGGGAGACCGCGTCCGTCGGAACGGCGATCTCAGCACAGCACCCGCATGAGCTGTGCCTGCATCCTGTTTGCGGGGCTGGCCCGAGTCGGGTCGGCGAACAGGCGAGCGTCATCTGGTCGCGAGGTGATCGATGGCGGTAGCGACAGCGGATCGCACCTGGAGTCTGAAGACGCATCTGCTGCGGCTGGTGCTGGTCGTTGCGCTGCCGATCCTGGGGGTGAGCGTTTTGCTGGTGACGCAGCTGGTAGATCAGCAGCGCGACGCGCTGGCGGCTTCCCTGCAGGAGACCGCGCAGGCGCTCGCGCTTGCCGTCGACGCTGAGGTGGGCGAGTGGGCGGCGGTGGCTGACACGATCGCGCGCTCGCCGCTGATCGACCGTGCCGATGTGAACGGCCTGTACCTTTTCGCCAGCCGGGCCGCAGCGAAGTACTCCGGCGTACGCATCACCCTCATCGACCCGAGCGGCAACCAGCTGTTCACTACCGATCGCCCGCTGGGCACCGTGTTGCCCAGGATCAGCGCGGATGTCGATTCGATGGCAGGCAATGCAACGCCCGGCGACCCTGCCCTGCTCGAGGGCGAGCGGGCCATTGCGGAGCTGCGTTCCATTTTCGCCTCGGGCACTGGGCACTACGCCAACCTTTTCACCAGGGCCGTCGACGGCAGCATGAGCCTGTCGTTTCGCGCTCCGGCGATCCGGGACGGGCAAGTGCGCTATGTCGTGACCATCGCCTTCCCGGTGGAACGACTCAATGCGCTGCTCGGAAGGGTCTCGCCGGATGAGGGGTGGTTGGCAACTGTAGTCGATCGGCGAGGTGTGGTGGCGGCGCGTAATGTAAACGCGGCCAATTTTGTCGGACGATCGGGGACGCCGGAGTTTCTGCAGCGTATCGGTGAATCCGACAAGGGCGTCGTGCGCACCCAGTCACTCGAAGGTAAACCTGCCATCTTCAGTTTTGTTCGTTCCCCGGTTTCAGGCTGGACCATCAGCGCAGGGCGGCCTCTGGACATGATGCAAGCGCCCGTGGTGCGATCGCTCTGGATCTGGGCGATCAGCATGGCATGCGTGCTCGGCGTATCGGCGCTGTTTGCCTGGCGGCTGTGGACTCACGTCGGTTCACCATTGCAGGCGCTGGCGCGCCAGGCCAAGGCGTTGGAGCGCGGAGACGAGATCGAGATGCCAGCTTCCCGAGTGCGCGAGGTGCGCGAGTGTGGACGCGCCTGGCAGCTCGCGGTGGGCGCCGAGCGTGAACGGCGCGCGAGTGCATTGGCACTCGTCTTTGAGCAGGCCAGGCGGCAGGAAGCGGAGCAGGCGAGCCAGCAGAAGGACCGATTGCTGGCGGCGCTCAGCCATGAACTGCGCAATCCGCTCAGCGCGATCGTCACCAGTGTGCATGTGCTGCGCGCCGTCTCCCCCCCTGACCCGCAGACCGGGGAGTTGTTGGGCATCGTCGAGCGGCAGAGCCAGAAGTTGACCCGCATGCTGGAGAACCTGCTCGATCTTGCACAATTGTCCTTCGATCGGGTCGTGCTCTACAAGGAACCGGTCGAGTTGCGCGCGCTCGTCGACAGTCAGGTAGACAGTGCGCGGGCAGTCAGTCCGGGGGCACCGCGCCCGCCGATCGAGGTCAGAGGCGGGGCGCAGTGGACGCTGGCCGAATCAGGTCGCATCGCTCAGGTGATCGCCCAGTTGATCGACAATGCGCTCAAGTTCACCCCTGCCGGTGGACAGGTCAGCATCGAAGTGGGGGCGGTTGAAGACGACTGTCTGATGGAAGTACGCGACACCGGTATCGGCATGGATGCAGCGACGATCGCCTCGCTGTTTGATCCGTTCGTGCAGAGCGAGCAGCCGCTGGACCGCCCGCGCGGGGGTCTGGGGCTCGGGCTCGCGCTGGTGCGCCAGGTGGTTGAACTGCATGGTGGGACGGTGAGTGCGCATGTGCCGAGTGCAGGGCCGGGCGTGGTGTTTGCCGTGCGCCTGCCGCGCTGCCTGCCACCGGTGGTTGCGGCCGCAGGCGCAGAGGCTGGCGCGACTGAGGGCGCAGTGCTGCTTGTGGGCCTGAGCGAGGATGAATGCACGCCCCTGCGCAACGCGTTCGATGACCTCGGGCAACCGATCGCCCTGGCTGCTGATGCGCAGCGGGCGTGGGCCGACCTGCATCAGCTTTCGGTGCAAGCACTGATCGTGAACCTGGATCTGCCACAGTCCGAGGCATGGGTGCTGATACGTACGCTGCGCGCGCACCCGGCATTCCCGGCGCTGCACGCCTGGGCATGGACGTCCGGCGATACCGACGACGCGCTGGCCGCGCGGGTAGCGCAGGCGGGATTCACCGGCCTGCTAGCCCGGTCGACCTCGCCAGACGCCGTGGCGCGCCGGGTACGGACGCAACTGAGTACGCAAATGAGTACGCAAAAGAGCGAGCGAGGCAGCGAGGCCGGGCCGCGAGGAGAGTCAGAACGCGCAGCCTCAGATTCCAATGTCTAAAGTGGTACTGATCATCGATGATCAGCCCGATGCGCTGCGCGCACTTTCGCTCTTTCTGCAATTGCGCGGGCACGAGGTACATCTGGCAGAGAATGGCGAGGTGGGTGTGGCGCTTGCCAGTGCAGTCCGGCCGGATGTGGTGTTGTGTGACCTCGGTTTGCCGGGTATCGATGGTTTCACCGTGGCCCGCCGTCTGCGCCACCTGCAACCGTTGCCGGTGCTCGCTGCGCTGACCGGATATGGTGGCGCCGCGGATCGTACGCGTTCGAGGGCGGCAGGATTTACCCGTCATTTTGTAAAACCAGCCGATCTTGACGACATTCTCGCGCTGATAGAGGCGGCGTGATGACGTGGCGTGGTGGGTCGGCGCGAGGCCGCGCCCTTGGGACGATTGCGGGAACATCATTTGCGCCCCTTCGGATGACGCGGACGTTCGTCCGTGCAAGACAAGGAGAGGCAAGGATGAACTGGGATCAGTTGGAAGGTGGCTGGAAGCAGATGAAGGGCCAGGTGAAAGAGAAGTGGGGCAAACTTACCGACGATCATCTGGACGAGATTGCCGGCAGGCGGGACCAGCTGGTGGGCAAAATTCAACAGTCCTATGGCTTCAGCCGTGAGCAGGCCGAGCGCGAAGTGAAAGACTGGGAATCGTCAACCAACTCGACCACCGGTTGAGTGCCCGCAAACAGAGGAGATGAACATCATGATCCGATTCCTGTTGGCCGCAGCGGCGGTAGGGTACGGCGTCTCGCAGCTGGTGAGCACCCGGCGGCAGCGGCTGGACCGGGAACAGCACAAGCATGACCTCGCTCGCTGGGATGACGACGGTGGCGCACCGCGATACGCGCCAGCACCCGCCAAACCACTACGACCAGCGATGTCTGGTTGACCTGGCGCATCCGGGAAGCTCGGCCGGCCTTGGCGCACGCGGTTCAAGGCCGGTTCTGGCGTGCTTTATCGGGACAACTCAGCGGATTCGCAGCGCAGCATTTCGCAGTTCTACGACGCGACCCGCGGTGCGTGTTGCCAGCATGGTCAGCACATCGCTGATTGCCTTTGCCTGCCCCTGCACGGTGTCGCTATCGGCCGGTGTAACCCAGCGTTCGAACGTGTCGGGCGCTAAGGGTGTCGAACCCGCAGCGCCGCCTGGCGTCGCCACCTCGATCTGCACAGTGGTGTGCAGCATCCGCTCCTGCCGAAGCATGTCGAGGCGCAGAAACCGGGCAGTCACGGTCAACGCCGGTGCCCGGTCGGGGCACGTGCCCTCGCACACCGTCCATCCGGGAAGCGCGCGTCTGAGCGCGGCGACGTATTCTCGTGTGATACCTATCTCGAGGCGCTCGGCCCAATAGGCATTCGGCCACTCGGCCAGCGTGGACGCGTCGGTCCAGTAGCGGATGCGGCGAGACGCCACGTATTCCGGAACGCCCACCCGGCGCACGAGCAGCACCGGTGCCGGCGCGATTGACATGGCGCTGGACGGCGCAGATGACGGGGCGCTCATCAAGGCGCCGGGAGCATCCAGCGTTGCGGCGTGGATAGGCGGGAGCGCCACCAGCATTGGATCTGGCGCACGGCTCGCGCAGCCGGCTGTAAACGCCACTGCGAGCGCAACTGAAAGCGCAAACACGCCGATCCAGGTCAACGACGAGCGCGGGTTCGAGCAGCACTGCCGGGGTGAATCGTCTCGAGCGGCTGCGGAGACGTCGGACCGAGCGTTCATCGAATCTCCTCGAATTGCCTTTACGGCCGCCGGCGCCCGAACAGCAGCGCGTTGGGATGTTCCTGCACCAGTTCGCTCCAGTCGCGCAGGCCCCGTGCCGCCTGGGCCAGATCCGCGACCGCACTGTCGAGGTCGCTGCGCAAGGGCGCATCGGGCGCGCTCAGTTCGGCCAGACGTGCCATCGCGAGGCGCGCCGACTCTGCTGCAAGACGCGCTTCGCTCAATGTGCGCACCAGTTCGGGCTGCAGGGCACTGACCGTACTGTTCCCAGTATCAGCAAGCCGGGTCACCGCCAGAAGCGCGGTGTCTGAACTCTGTTGTACTTGGGTCACTGCATTGCCGGCCATAGTGAGCGTCCTGCGAGCCTGCTCGCCGACGCTGGCCAGTTCACGTCCCGCGCCGCCCACCACCACGCCGGCTGCCGCAAGCGTGCTGCCTGCAGTGTCGAGCGTCGTTTTCAGCGCAACCAGCGTGCTGCCCGCCGTATCGAGTGTCGTCTTGAACGCTGCCATCGTGCTGCGCAACTCCTGAATGATCTCGCGCAAGGGCACCTCGGCAAGTTGATCGACCAGCACGCCGAATCGATCGGCCAGCACCGGAATCTCGGGAACTTTGCCCTGGACCACCGCGACCGGGGCTGCATCGGCTATCAGGTTGAGGTCGATCGATTTTTGTCCGGTGACCACGCTTTGCGACACCAACCGGGCACGCAGACCGCGCTGAACCAGCGCCGGGACATCGAATGCACGGTCGGTAGTCGGCGCGTTCTCGAAGGTGACGATGCCGGTCGAAAGCCGGATCGTCACCGGGATGCGTGCAGTGAGCGTCTGCTCGTTCACCTGCAGGCCGATCGAGTCGACCTGACCGACCGCGACGCCGCGGAAGGTGACCGGCGCACCGACATAGAGTCCCGCGACGCCCTCCTTGAAATAGATGACCGCACGCGCCTGGGTGTCGAACAGCGAGTTGCCGCTGAGCCAGAGGATGGCCCCGACGGCCAGCCCGAATGCAGCGAGGATGAAGCTGCCGATCAGCAGGGCGGACTTGTTCATCCGGCGGACGGCGCCACAGCACCGGCGCGAGTTGCGTGTGTCGCCCGCACCGTGTCGACCACGGTTTCGCGGCGCATGAACGCATGCACCGTCGGATGCGACTCGTGGGCGAGCAACTGCCTCGGGCTGCCGTGGCCGATCGGCCTCTTGCTGTCGGCGTCGAGGAAGATGCCGTCATCCGCGATGGCCAGCAGGCTCGGCAGTTCATGACTCACGAACACGACGGCAGCGCCAGTGCGCTCACGGATGTCCAGGACCAGTTCGTCGAGACGCCTGGAGCCGATCGGGTCGAGACCCGCAGAGGGTTCATCGAGCAGGAGCAGGGGTGGCGAGGCGACGATCGCGCGCGCGAGACCGGCACGCTTTCGCATGCCGCCACTCAGATCCGACGGGTAGAAGGTGGCAAAATCGCTCAGCTCCACCCAGCCCAGCACCTCTCTGGCGCGTGCCTCCCTCTCGGTAAGGTCGAGCCCGGTCAGTTGCTGCAGCGGAAAACAGACGTTGTCGAGTACTGTCATCGATGACCAGAGCGCCGCGCTCTGGAACAGCAGGCCGACCCCGGGCCGAACCGCCTTGCGCTGTGCCGCGTCCGCAGCCCAATAGTCCTGGCCATGATGCAGCACCTTTCCGGCTGCTGGCGCCAGCAGACCGACGATATGCTTGAGCAGCGTGCTCTTCCCAGAGCCGCTGGTGCCCATGATGGCGAAGATCGTCCGCGCCTCGATGCTGAAGGTGATGTTCTGCTGGATCAGCCGATCGCCGAAACGCATCTCGAGGTCGCGGATGTCGAGCAGCGGTGCCCCATCCTGCGGTGTCGGACCGGGCAGCACCTGGTTCGGCAGCTTCAGCAGCGTCGGCGGCGCGTTCATATGTGAAGCGCGTTTGCGCACACTGCGAATACCGCATCGAGTGCGATCACACCGACGATGCCGCTGACCACCGCACTGGTCGCAGCCTGTCCTACACCGGTGGCGTTGCGCGCCGCATGCAGGCCACAGTAGCAGGCAGTCATCGCGACCAGCCCACCGAGAAACAGCGACTTCGAGGCGCCCAGCGCGAAGTAGGTGAGATCGAGCGCGACACCGGTGCGTGCGATATAGGCCGCTGGAGACAGGTCCATCATGCCACTCGCCACCAGAAGGCCGCCGAGCAGACCGGCGGCGCATCCATAAAAGTAGAGCAGCGGCAGCATCAGGGTGAGCGCGATCACACGGGGCAGCACCAGATAGGCCACCGTGTCCACGCCGAGCACTTCGAGCGCGTCGATCTCCTCGTTCGCCTGCATCGTGGCGAGTTCGGCAGCAAACGCAGCACCGGTGCGGCCGGCCATCACGATGGCAGTCATCACAGCCGCCATTTCGCGAGTCACCGCGATGCCGACCAGATCTGCCACATAGATGCCGGCGCCGAACTTGACCAACTGTACGGCCCCGACGAATGCGAGGATGGCGCCGACCAGCAGGTTGACGATCAGCACGATCGGCAGCGCCTGCGCGCTACACTGGACCGCGATGCGCAGCATGTCGCGCACCGGGAACGGAGCCTGTGCACCTACCAGGGCGACCGCTGACAGCGGCAACTGCCCGAGGAAGGCGAGGGCACGGCCACTGCGTACGGCACCCAGGCGAATCAGCGCAATCAGGCGCGCCCCGACCCCTTGTGGGACTGCGAGGTCAAGCGTTGCCACGGGCCCGCTGCGCGCTGGCAGTTGCCGGTTTGATCGGAATCGTCATCGACGGCTGCTCGCGGCGAAACAGCCGCTTTGGAGGGAACTACCTAAGGCGACAGAGGGTCGTGCGGATCGGAACGCAAACCGTGTTCCCGTGGGGGGTTACCCACTGCTGGCGTACAGTCAGCGCCGACGGTTTGTCCCGGCAGAGGGTCCTGGCAGCGGGTTCCGGCAGTGGGCCCCGGCAGCGGTTTCCGGCAGTGGGCCCCGGCAGTGGGCCCCGGCAGCGGGTTCCGGCAGGGTGCTGGACAGCGATTCACGGCAGTTGCTCGCACGCGCGATCGTCGCTGTCGATTCGGACGGTGTCCGGGTGAGTTTCGATCGCGATTGACGCGATCGGTTACAGTCGACGAGTTGCAACCCTTGGCCGCACATGTCTGAAGTTGGACTGCGACCCGGTCGTTGCGCCAGATCGTTTCTTGCCCGGGTCGGGCGGCGCGCGATCCGTCCATCGAGGTCACCGTGTCCGAGTTCCTGACTGGCAACACAGAAATGGCCCAACGGCTGCGCGCCTTCGACTGGCACGCGCACCCGCTGGGGCCGCCACTGGGGTGGCCAGCGGCGCTGCGCACCGCTGTGCGGGTGATGTTGACCACCCACCATCCGGTGTTCATCTTCTGGGGCGTGTCGGCGTTCTGTTTCTATAACGATGCCTACCGGGCCTCGCTCGGACCCGAGAAGCATCCGTCGATGTTGGGCGCGCGCGGCGATCGAGCCTGGACCGAGATCTGGCCACTCATCGGACCACAGGTGGCGCAGGTGATGGCTGGTGGTGAGGCGACCTCGCCTGAAAATCAGGGCAGGGAGATCTGGCGTGAGGGCAGTCTCGCCCGCATGTACTGGACCTGCAGCTACAGCCCGCTGGACGATGATTCGGCGCCCGGCGGAGTCGGAGGCGTGCTGGTGCTGTGCCAGGACACCACTGACCAGGTGCTGGACGCGCAACGCAGCCGGGGTGCGGAGCTGCGCGAGATCATCGATGCGATGGTGGCCTTCGTGGGCGTGCTCACTCGGGAGGGCGTGCTGGTCGAAGCCAACGCCCCTCCGCTCCAGATTTCCGGACTTAACCGCGCCGATGTGCTCGGCCGACTGTTCTGGGAATGTGCCTGGTGGACCCATGATCCGGCCGTGCAGACGCGGCTTGAAAAGGCGTTCGGTCGCGCACTTGGCGGCGAGATCGTGCGCTATGAAGAGACGATTCGGGCGAGCGGCAATACGCGGCGCGTGATCGACCTGATGCTGCACCCGGTGTCGCGCGGCGGGGAAGTCCGCTATGTGGTTCCCTCGGCGGTGGACATCACCGAGCGCAAGCGGGCCGAGGCGCAGGCGCGAGCGCAGCAGACTCTGCTCATCCAGGTGATCGCCAGCATGACCGAGGGCGTGAGTATTGTTACGCTCGACGGTGAGCTCCTGCTGATTAATCGAGCCGGGGCGGAGCTGCTCGGCTTCAAGGACGAGCAGGACTATCGTCGCCGACTGCCTTATTTTACCGAGACCTTCACGCTGTTCGACACCGAAGGTCGTGAGCTCGCCGTCGACGAGTGGCCCTTTCCGCGAGTGCTGCGCGGCGAAGCGGTTCGCTCGCAGGTGTTCGAAGTGGTCAGGCGCGACACCGGCCTGCGCATCTGGCTGAGCTACAACGGCGGACTTGTCGATAACGAAGATGGCAAGCCGAGCTGGGCACTCAACACCTACCGGGATGTCACGCGCGAGCGACAGGCGCAGATGGCCATGGAAACGCGCGAGGAGCGCTTCCGGCTGATGGCCGATGAGGTGCCCACGGCAATCTGGGTCAACGATATGCACGGCCGCATCGAGTCCGTAAATGCGCCATTTCGGGCAATCTTCGGCACCAGCCCACAGGCTCTGCAGTCCGAGGGGTGGAGCGCGGTGCTGCATCCGGAGGACCGGGACCGGTTCGTCGCAGCGCTGACGGCCGCGTGCGACGATTGCGCGCCGTTCCGCGCGCGGGCACGGGTGAGGCATGCCAATGGCCAGTGGCGGCAGATAGACGCCACTGCGACGCCGCGGCTGAACGACGAGGGCGTGTTTCTCGGCCATGTCGGCATGACCCCGGATGTCACTGAGCTGGTCGAGTCGCAGCGAGCGCTGGAAGAGGTCGATCGGCGCAAGGATGAGTTTCTGGCCACGCTCGGCCATGAGCTGCGCAATCCGCTGGCGCCGATTCGAACCGCCGCGCAGGTGCTCGCCTCGGCGCGCCTGGGCAACAAGGAGCTGAGCTGGGCGCAGGCGGTGATCTCGCGCCAGGCCGACCATATGGCGCGCCTGCTCGATGATCTGCTCAACGTGGCGCGCATCAACCGCGGCACGTTAGAGCTGGACCGGGCAAGCGCATCGGTCGCGTCCGTGATCGAAGCGGCTATCGAGATTGCACGTCCCGGCATCGATGCCAAGGCCCATCAGCTGCAGGTGGAGATCGAGCCCGGGCTGCCGCCGCTCCATGTCGATCGACTACGCCTTGCGCAGGTGCTGTCCAACTTGCTGACCAATGCTGCCAAGTACACCGCACGCGGTGGTCGTATCTCGATGTCGGCGCAGGCCGGCAGCGACGGGGCGGTGCGCATTGCAGTGTCCGACTCCGGCATCGGTCTTGCCTCGGAGGCGCTGTTGCCCATCTTCAATATGTACACTCAGGTCAATGAAAGCCGGTCCGAGGCCGATGGGGGTATGGGTGTGGGGCTGGCCCTGGCCAAGTCGCTGGTCGAACTGCATGGCGGGCGCATCGAGGCGTTCAGTGGAGGTCTGGGTCAGGGCAGCGAGTTCGTGATCATCCTGCCGGCAAGCCTGGCGCCGACCGCCGGGCTGGATGCTGCGGCAGTCCCCACGCCGGCGCCTGCGTTGGACGACAACCGAACGGTTCTGGTGGCCGATGACAACGGAGATGCGGCGACTACGCTGGCGATGTGGCTGAGAATGAACGGTCACCGGGTGCATGTGGCGAGCAGCGGCGTACAGGCGCTGGCACTGGCGCGCGAGTGCGCCCCCGAGGTGGCGATCCTGGACATCGGGCTGCCGGATATCGATGGCTACGAGCTCGCGCGCCGGCTGCGTGCCGAGCCGCCTGCGGGCGGCACGCCGCTGCTCATAGCGCTCACTGGCTGGGGTCAGGCACAAGACCGGCAACGCGCGCTGGACGCGGGCTTCGACCATCACATGACCAAGCCGGCGGTGCTGCCCGAACTGGATGCGCTGCTGCGACTGGGGCGCGTCACGACCGGCTAGTGCGGCGCGACACCGGGGAGAGGCCATGGGACAGAACGTGGGACAGTCCCTGGGACAGACCTCATGCGGGGTCTGTCCCCTGGCCGATACTCGAGCGCCTGCAAGATTCAAATTCTGCGTTATCTCGCATCCGTCTCTATTACGCCCTTGAACGCGGCTGTCATGCTGGAACGCGATTCTCGGTCATCAATTCCCGCTTGCGCGACTGCATCTGAACGCCCAGGGCAGCGAGATGCATTTCTGCGTTCTCTTGCCCGGCGAGGATCTGGAAGCTGTTGCAGGCAATCCACGCGGCGTGAGGCGGCCGCGGGAGCGAATCGGATTGGCGCGCGGCTGCGCCGAGGCGATGATCCCGGCAGCTTCACTGCGGCTGCCGGGATCAATCAACGATCCCTCGGATCAACCCTGCGGCTCAGGTAAGCGAGGCGGTGGCGTGAGCACGAGCCTGGGCCTCATTGGGCTGACCCGAGCGCGACCACTCCTTGCGGAAGTACTCGGCATCTTCCGGCGAGCGCGGGGTGACGCCCATCAGGATGCCGCCGTTGGCCAGATCCCCCTCATGCTGCTTGACCCGCTCCTCGGGAATGCCCCAACCGATCAGGGCGCCGACGAGGGAACCGGCGGCGCCACCGGCACCCGCGCCAGCGATGGCCGCAGCGAGCGGCCCGGCGATGACCAGACCCAGCCCGGGCAGCACAATGGAAGTGCCCACTGCAGCAATGGCCGCAGCGATGGCGCCAAGGGTGCCGCCAACGGCCGCGCCGGTTCCCGCCCCTCCAGCCGCTTTTGACCCCAGTTCTGTGACCAGCGTGCCTTCCTGGGTGAAGTAACGTTTACGGGTGTCATCGGTCATCACGACATTGAGGTCTTCAGACTGATAACCGCGGGCAGTGGCCGAGTGCCACGCCCGCTCCGCGGCGTTTCGGTCCGGGAACACTTCGGTGACAAGGGCGCTGTCTTTGCGTGAAGTATCGGTATTCATGTTGTCTCCTTGGGTAGTCAATTCGCCCGCGATCACGGGAGCGCAATCGCGTCTAGGGCACACATTGCGTCGCAAGCAATGGCCCCGGCCAGTCACTCATCCCGCCAGCCCGGGCGTAATCGTTGCGATCGCTCGTTTACCCCTACGTTCCTGGTCCGACTGGCGCGGCCTATGCATCCTTCTATGAAGCGCACTGCTCCTCGGTGCCGTCCCCGGCGCACCTGGCCATGAGCGCTGTTGCCTCCGGCTCAGCGCAGAGGTCAGTTGGGCCGTGGCAGAACATTGTCGCGTTGGTGCAGGCCTGGTCGGATGACCGCTGCTCGCGCAAGGCGGCGGCTTTGGCCTACTACACTGCCTTCTCGCTCGCCCCGCTGCTGGTGATCGTCCTTGCCGCAGGTGGCCTGGTGATGGACAGCGAGATGCTCGGGGCGGCCCTGCTCGATCAGGTGCGCCAGGCGTTCGGGGAAGCCGGCGCAGAATTGATTCAACAGATGCTGGTGACCTCGGCTCAGGAAGAGGTACGCGGCTGGTCGGTGGGCATTGCCATCGCCGTGCTGTTTCTCGGGGCGACCACCGCCTTCGCGGAATTGAAGAGCAGTCTGGATGATATCTGGCGCGTACACCCTGATCCGAACGCCGTACAGCGCTCAGGGTGGTTCGACCTGCTGCGCACCCGTGTGCTGTCCCTGGGGCTGGTACTGACCATAGCCTTCCTGCTGTTGACCTCCCTTGCCATGAATGCGCTGCTCGGCCTCGCCTGGCGGGCGCTCAGCGGCTGGGTCGGCGTCGCCGAGACTACCTGGCTCGCGCTGGCTGGCGAAGTGACCACCTGGCTGGTCGTCGGGGCGCTGTTTACCGCAATATATCGGGTGCTGCCAGAAGCGCGGCTGGAATGGGGGCACCTGTTGAAGGCTGCGGGGATCACCACGGTGCTGTTCATGGTGGGCAAGTGGGCTATCGGTTTGTATCTTGCCAACAGCGCGCCTGCCTCCAGTTTCGGCGCCGCGGGGTCGCTCGCGATCTTGCTGCTCTGGATGTACTACTCGGCCAGCATATTCTTTCTCGGCGCGCAGATCGCCCGGATGTTCGTCGGCGTGCCGAACGCCTTCGGCGAGCCCAGCGAACCGATTGCGCCGATCCCGCCGCAAGCACCGAAGGCACTACAGTCGCCAGCAGCGCCCAGACCCGTACGCGACCTGCCCGCAGCCCTGCTGCGGCCGGGCGCGCGAGTGACACAGGTCCCGCAGGGGCGTTGAGTTAAGGGTCAGATACGGGTCCCCGGCGCGCGATGCAGGGGCATAGTATTGACTCGGCAGCGCTTCAGCGTACGGCGCGTTGCAGGCTGCGAGCTGCGCGCCAGGGTGGCGAGAGTATTTCATTGACTCTCGCGTGGACCCTGGAACGCCCGCTACCTCATGAGATCGAAAAGCCGCTCATCAGTGAGTCAATTGACCACCATGGAATCGACCACCGAGCGTACGCCCGACACCGACCGCGCGACCTGCACAGCCTTGTCGCGCTCGGGCCCGCTGGCAACCTGACCACTCAGCGTGACGACGCCATTTTGAGTGTCGACATTCACTGCCATCCCCTTGACCGACTCGTCGGCCAACAACTGGGTCTTGACCTGCGCGGTGATCGCAGTATCGTCGATGACCACACCGGCCTGCTGGGGCGCACTGGTCTGGGGCTGCGTGGTCGCCGCGGGCGTCTGGGTGCGGGGCGGCGCTGCCGGTTCGCGATTGCACCCGCTGACCAGAATGCCAGCGGCTAGCGCTGTGAACAACGCGATGGAACCTGAACGATTCTTGATCGTGGAAGTGTGACTGGTATTCATTTAAACAATCTCCTTGAGGGGCCCAGGGCAGGGGTTGGGTCGGCAGGCAGGCTTCTGCTTCGTGTACACCGCCCTGGTGAGGTTGAACTGCGGCCTGCCTTGCTGCAAGTGACCAGGGCGCAAGGAGTGAGCCCGTACATGTCGCACCCCGCGGGATGCCTGCACCCAAACCCACGCCGAGCGCTGGTGATCGACGGCGGCGATGGGGGCAGCGTGCGCGAACTGTGCCGCTATCCGACACTCAGCCAGACCGATCTGGTGGAGATCGACGCCGAGGTGCTGGCGGCAAGCGTGCGATTCATGACCTCGGTGCATCAGGGCGTACTCGCCGGGCGCGACCCTCGCGTCAATATATACACGATGGACGGGCAGGCGCTTCTTGCTGCAAGCGCGGCAACGTGGGACCTGATCATTCTTGATCTGACCGACCCGGATCCCAACTCGCAATCGCTTTATACCGCGGGCTGGCTTCAACAATGTGCAACCCGCCTCGCGCCAGAGGGTAGGTTGACGATGCAGGTGGGGTCCGCTTTCGATGATTGGATGCATTGTGCGCGAGGTGTTCGAGTCCCTGCGTACCCCCTTCGACGACGTCGCAGCCTACTTCCTCTGCAGGTGCGGCTCGACTACCGCGTGATCGCCCAAGCCTATGGGCCGGGCGGCGGCGATCGATGCCGCCATCGACAGTGCGCGGACCATCTTGCTGTGCGGGGCATCCCAGTACTCCGCTACGCGGGTGCTGACCTTCACCAGGGCGAGGTTCGGTGTGCTGGGGCCTTGGGGAAACCAGGGCTTGGCAAATGGCGTCCACAAGGCTTCGATCCGCGCCGGATCCTTGTCCACCTCACCGTCGCCGGAGACTGACACGAACACGCCGCGATCGTTATCGCTCCAGCTCAGGTTGACCCGGGCCAGCTGGTCGGCCTTCGGCGACTCTATATCGGTAAAGAACCAGAACGCGCTGTCGCCGTCCAGTTGCAGCACGCTCATCGGGCGACTGACCAGCAGGCCCTGGTCGTCCACAGTGGTGAACATCACCGCCTGCAAGTCCTTGACCAGCTCGGCGATATGGGTCATTTCAGGCGTGGCTTGTGGGGATATTTTCATCGAGAGTTGCTCCTTGGGAAGGCGCGCGAAGTGCGCGTTGTGAAGATGACGAAAGCAGCTTTCGCAGCCGCTCGCGCGCGTAGCCGGCCAACGCAGTGGCGTGCCGACCGGCGCCGGTCCGAGTGATTTTCGTTGTTACCGCAGGTCATCGGTGAAGTGCTGACCGACTGCGGCGAATCATCAGAGCGATCACATCCGGTGCCGGCCCGCCGGGTTCATCGATCGGGGCGGGTGGGGTAGGTGCAGGGTCGATGACCGGCTGCGATGGCACTGGCGAGCCCGGTGGTTGAGACGGCACCGGGTCCGGACTGACGCTCGGTGGCGGCGTATACGGGGGAATGGACGGCGGCACGGAGGGCTGCGCTGAGATGGAGTCGGTTTTCATACGCCACGGCCACGCAAGGAACGGCCCCGCATAACGGGGCGGGCCGCATGTGAGCAAGAGGGCCCGGTAGAACCCGGGCATGCCGCTTGCAACAGGAACAACGACAGCGAATGTACCGATGACGCGGAGCCTTGCGTCGTTGGCCTGTTCAAGTCACGGGCGGTGCGCTGCGGCGCACCCTTCACACCGGCACCATGGCATCAGCAACACCCTTGTGAAGTTCAATTGTCCAGCAACCGGAGATCAACCATGAACACTACTCAAGAACATACTGCAGCCGCACTCGATGGCACGATCGGCAAAGCCACAGCTAAAGCGCATGACACCGTCGACCGCGTAGCAGCCTCGGTGGGCCCGATGGTCGACCGGGTGACGTCCATGGCAAGTGACACCACTGCGACTTTGCAGTCCAAGGCCGAGGACCTCATGCACACACGTGATCAGTGGATGGATGACGTGCGCGGGTATGTGCGCGAGCGGCCGTTTACCGCCCTTGGTGTCACTGCCGCGGCGGTGTATCTGGTCAGCCGGCTGTGGACGCGTTAAGTGGACGCAGCCGCCGCCGCGCCTAGCCGCGCAAGCGAGCCTCGATCGTGGCGTGTGTTGCTCGGGCAGATGCTCGAGCATGCACACGACGCGGCGGCTTTCCGCATTGCGCTGCTCGGTCTGGAGGCCCGGCGCGCACTGCTGTTGGGTGCGCGCAGTCTGGTGCTCGCGATAGTGGCGGCGCTCATGCTGTTTACCGCGTGGCTCTCGCTGTTGGGCGCGCTCGTGCTGTGGGCGGTTCAGGCAGGTTGGAGCTGGGCGCTGGTGCTGTTGGCACTGGCGGTGGCTTCAGTGCTCAGCGCAGTGGCGAGCGCGTTTTCCGCTCGCAGCAGCCTGCAGCGCATCCACTTCGATGCGAGTTGGCGCGCGGTCAGGGGCACCCCCTCCTCCGAGGCCCCGCAGGATGCGGCGGCAACGGCACCTCAGTGAGGCCGACATGAGTGTGCTCGATATCGAGCAGCAGATTGCGCTCACCGAACAGCGTGTGTACAGCGCTGATCGAAGATTGCGCGCTGATCGGGTGCAGTTTTCCGAGCATATGCAGCGGTCGGGCAACTATGTAAAACCCGTGGCGGGGGTTTTGATTGCAGCCTGGTTGCTGCGAGGTCGACTGCTCGGCGGGACCCGGACGACTCTGCTGCCAGGCGCCACGCGATCTTGGTCATGGCTGCGTGGTTTGTTGCCGATGCTCGCCCCGATTCTGGGCCAGGCGGCGAGCAGATACAGCAGTGCGGTCGGGAATAAGGTCCTGTTCAGGACGCCGCGCCCTGAGCGAGCCGCCCCGCAGGTCTGTGCAAGCATCGACCCTGTTCTATTTCTCGGACACTGGAACGTGCTGGCCACTTTCAGTGGCGATATAGAACGGTACTTCTACCAGCCCAACGCTGACGGACACGGCTTTTCCGTGACGCAGAAGCGGGTGGATCGCGCGGGACGCAGCCGGGTCACGCACGGTCAAGTGCGCGCTGCGGCCCCTGGGGTGCCGGAGGGCCAGATGAGCATCAGCTTCGCGCCGTCCTGGGCACGATGGGTCCCAGTGGTCTGGACCGACCATTGGGTACTCGATCTCGACAGCGAATATCAGTTCGCCCTGATCGGTAACCGGAGCCGCACGGTTCTGCAGGTCGTGTCACGCGGCACCTTGCTGACGCGTGAAGCCCGCGAGCTTCTGCTGCGCACCGCCACGGAAGAAGGCTTTCCAGCAGACCGGCTGATCTGGGCTGCTGCATGAGCGGGCTCGCGAACGTGCCCGGCACACCCGCGTTGCAACGGACTGCAGGACATGCAAATTGCGGCCCCCAGTCCGTCCACGTCATTACATGGCAATCTGACCCCACACTGCCACGGAGCGCTCCATGAATACTTCTTCTTCGATAATCCCTTACCTCTTTCTTGCCACCTTCGCGATGGCTCTCGTCTGGGGCGTCGTGCAGTACTTTAAAGCGAAAAAAGCCAAGCGTGAACATCACCGGTCGGCCGCGTCGATAGCAAACGAACAGCCGGGAAACAAGGGGCCCTTGTAGAGTCCAGGACTGCCTACATTGCCACGGAGAAATGGCAAGAAGGCTTGTCTCCTGCGTTGCGCAACACAGCGTCATCGGGGGAATGACGAAAGTCAACCAACCGGTGTACCCGTCGACACCATCGGCACATCTGCTGCCGCTGTCACCGGCACCCCATGGGTGGCGCCAGTTCGCAGGCTCTCTATCGGCCCGCGGCGCGGGCGCAGAATCAGCTCGCACACCAGCGCATACACAATCGGGCCGACGTACACGCCAGGCACTCCTAATGTGAGCGTTGCCCCCACGATACTCAGCGTGAGCGGCCAGAATGGCAGCGGTACCTCGCCCCCCATCAGCAACGGCCGCAGGGCATTGTCGGCCACACCGACGACCAGCACACCCCAGATCGCAAGCAGGCTTGCTGCCATGACGTCACCCGACAGTGCGAGCCAGAGCGCTGCTGGCACCCAGATGATCGCGGCGCCGATCGGGACTACCGCAACGGGCACCGTCAACACGGCCAACAGCAGGGGCTGGGGTACACCGGCCCACCAATAACCCAGGCCGGCGAGCGCCCCCTGAGCCAGTGCAGTGAGAATCACCCCACGAGTGACCGCGGATCCGGTGCACTCGATCAGCTGGATCGCCTGCGCGCCGGTCTCATGCAGATGGCGCACCGAGGCGCGCTTGACCCCCTGCCACAATCTCGATCCGTCGCGATAGATGAAAAACAGGGTTCCAATCGCGATCACGCTATGGAACATCCAGTCGCCAGCGCGCAGGACCAGGGAGCCCAATACGGCGCTCAGTGCATTGGCCGAGCGCTTGCCCAGATCGATCCAGTCGACGTCGGCGGTGGACAGCGGCAGCGCGCTCAACATCGACGGTCGTATTGCGCTGTACTGCCCGAGCAGATGATGTAACCGGGTCAACGCTTGATCGACGCCCCCGGGCAGTGACTCTTGCGCCCAGGCCCAGGCCTGGTTGAGCGCGCTGGCGAGCCACAGCGCGGGCAGTACCAGCAGCGTCACCAGCAACACTGTGGACAGCGCCGCCGCGAACGTCGGATTGAGCCGTGCACCCAGCCGCTGGTGCAACGGATAGCTCCAGTAGCCGATCATCATCGCCCACAGCACCCCAGGCAGAATCGGCACTGTTACCCACAATGCCATCGCGAGTAAGGAAACTGCCGCCAACCTGCCAGCGAGATTGGACCGAGAATCGTGAACTTGCGCCACGATCAGGGGCGCTCCTGGCTGGGACGTGCCGCGCGCCGGGTCTGAATGCGTGCCTGATCGAGCAAGGCCTTGCAGTCGGCGTCGGTGCCACCGCCGGTCTCGATCAGCGGCAGCAAGGCGGCCAGCGGGTTGATCAACCCGAGCAGCACCGCGCCAGACAGACGGGCGCCAAGCGCCACCCGATCTACACTGACCTCGGGCTCGATGAAGGCGCCGCGCAAGTGGATCGGACTACGAAGGACAAACAGGCTCCAGTCTTTCGGCGTGGGATGAACCACGAAGGCCAGTTGCTCGGTGCGCAGATCCGCTTGCCCGGTGACCACCAGATTGGTGTCCTCGGTATCGAACACGACCGACTCTGCCCGCACCCGTCCGTTCACTACCGGTAATGCCGCCACCGCGCAGCGCACCCGCGTGCGCCGATCCCCGCCCAGCAGAAAGCGCAGCGCTTCGCCGCCGTCGAGCCCGACCAGTTCGATGATCAGATTGCTGATCTCACCCGGCCCCATCGCGAGCGCGATACGTCCGTTGCTGCCGGCGAGCACGGCGTCCAGCGAGCGGCCGTGGCCGGTCAGTTCGACAGTGCCACCGATCTGACCGAAGCTCGAGGTCGTGCGGCCGGTCGCCGGCAACAGGCGCTCGAGCTTGAGTGCGCGCAACTGCAGTTTCGATTTCAGCGTGACGTCGTTGTTGCCGGTGGCGAGCGACAGACTGCCATCGATGCGGCCGCCAGCGATCGCGACCTGCAGCGGGTCGACCGAGAGTTGTCCGGCCTCCAGGCGGGCACGAAACAGGAAAGAATCTATGGCCAGGCGACCGGCATCCTTCACCTTGGTGGCTTCCAGCGTGAGATCCAGGTCGACGTTGGGCCAGAAGGCAGTGTCGAACGCGACATTGGGCAGCACCCGCCGGCGCTCCCGGCCGCGGGTGGCGAGCGCGCGCTGGGCGGCAGACGCCTTCTCGCCTGGCCCGGTCCCAGGCGCAGCGCCGATAAGCGGGCCCAGGTCGTCGAAGTCGAGCGGCGAAGCTGTCAGGCGACCTTCGACCCGAACGCGTTCCCCCCCAAACAACACCTGGATGGCGCCCTGTAACTGGCTCTCGCCAAAAGTCGAGGGTTGAAGTGTGATGCCGACCCGATCCTGGTCCACCGCGACCTGGGCATGCAGACGATACGGGGGGGTACCGGGTATGGCGGCGCGGGCCAGCGGTCGAAACGCGGATAGATCCGGGCCGCTGGCGCGCACGTCGATCCGTGTACCGGCGACCGCATGGCCTTCCCCAAGATGGCCGCTGAACGACAGTTGCGCCTCGCCGACACGTCCCTGGCCTCGAAACTGAGGTATGTCGGCGGAGGCAGTGAGCGTGCCGTCGAGCAGTTGGTCTGCCGGCACAGTGTCGATGCGTAAACTCAGCGGCGTCGTGCGTGCGTTGCCGCTGACGTCGATACGCAGCGCTCCGCCTGCTGGCGCGCCGACTTTGGCTAGCAGATCGGTCTGACTGGCGCGATCCAGGAATCGGACCAGCCCGCGTTCGATCAGCACCCGGCGCACGACGGGGGAGGACGCTGGATCGGCCTGGGCGCGATCCAGCCGCCAGGACCCGCGGCCATCGGCCGCGCGCTCCAGACCCACCGTGACACCGACCAGCGAGAGATCCTCGATCAGCAGTCCACCTTTGAACAGTGCGCGCAGTGGCAGGGTGAGCGAGATCTGCTCCGCGTCCACCAGCGCGCGCTGCTCGGCCCAGTCCGGATTGGCGTAGCGCACCTGGCGCAGGGTGAACGTGGGCGCGAACACCGGGGAGAACGACCAACGCGCGGTGACGTCACCGCGCAACTCGAGTTCGCGGCCAGTCTGATGGAGTACATAGCGCTCGAGTGGGCGGCGCAACCAGTTCCAATCGAAAAGGAAGACGAAGACCAGCAGCGCGATTACCGGTACGAGCGCGATACGAAGGCTATTGCGCCGCCACAAAGGCGTCTGCGCCTGCGCTCGCCCAGAGCGCGCTGCCGGGGCAGGGTGCAGGGTGTCACCGCGCATGGTGGCCAAACGGTGGGGTCACGGACCGATCCAGTGCGATTGCGTAGACCAGCGTCTGGCGCGCTTCGGGTCGTAGTCGATGACCTCGCCTCGTGACCGGGACTGCGTCACTCGCCACAGCAGGCGCCCCACGACGCCCAGCAGCACTGCACATGCGCCAAGCGCGAGCCACATTACCCCGATCATTGGTTCCATGCCGTTCTCCGTTGAGGTTCCAGGTATGCAGCCGCATGCAACCGCTGTTCCCGCTTTGTGGTGATGCGGCCGCAGCTGGGAAGCTGCCCCGGGCACGTCACGTGCGCGACGGAAAGAGTCGGCGATCATGCCGCACACCATCCATCAGGAGAGAACACCATGAAATCAAATCAAGTGAAGGCACTTATATCCGCCGTGTCCGCTGCGCTGCTGTTCACCGGCACTGCAGCCCTGGCGCAATCGGTGCCACCCGCCCCGCGTGATTCCACAACGCCGAACAGCCCCCGCGCGAACAGCACACCGGACATGAACCGCTCGATGGACAACATGCACCGGGATAACGTAAACAGCGCGCGCGTCACGCAGCCGAAGGCGGATCCTCAGGTTGACAGCGGGCGCCGAACCCCGCCTTCAACCAACACCAGCACTGACGGCAAGACCCGCAACTCAGATGGTCGGTCGATGGACAACATGCGCAGGGATAAGGACAATACGGCTCGCGCCACTCAACCGAAGCCGGATCCGCAGGTAGACGGCGGGTCGCGGACTCCGCCGGCAACCGGCGCCGGTCCTGACGCGAAAAGCCGGAACGCCGATGGTCGGTCGACGGATGCCATGCGTCGGGATAACGCCAACATGCCGCGCACCAATCAGCCAAAGCCGGATCCGCAGGTAGAGGGCGCGCGCACAACCCCGCCTGCGCCTAACGCCGGCGCGCGATAATAGAAGCAGTAGCGCTAGCGGAAAGGTGCTGTTCAGGAAAGGCTCAACGTAATGACGTCCTATCCTGCTGTTCCCGCTGTTCCCGCTGTTCCCGGTATGGTGCCGCCGCTTTTCGTACTTTAACAATCACGGTCGCAGAGGCACGGGAGTTTGGGGAGAAGGCACAGCCGGGTTCCGGCTGTGCACTCGACCACGAGTTCCGATCAGGCAGCGAGCGCCTGCGCGGCAGTCGCCAGACGGGTTACTTCAGGCACGAGCGACACCATACGGATGGGACCGAACAGCGTGGCGAAGGCGACATCAGCGGCGTCACTTGCCGTGCCGATGCGTATGAAGTCCTCCAACGGGGCCATCTCGGTCGGATCAAACAAGATCCACCGATTGCCGAGATAGGCTTCGAAGATCGCGTGAAAGTCCGGCGGCGGCGTATCGAAGTGAGAGTAGCCGGTGACGATACGCGCCGGGATGTTCAATGCCCGACAGAACGCTATGCACACATGTGCGAAGTCGCGGCATACGCCGACCCGATTCATCAGCACGTCACGGGCAGTGGTGAGGCTCGTGGTCATGCCAACCTGGTAGTCGACGTTGCCACGCACCCAGGCGACGATCGCCTCGACTCGCGCATGCCCGGGCTTGACCTGCCCAAACAGCCGTCCGGCCAAACCAGTCAGCGCATCGGACTCGCAGTAACGGCTGGGAAAGATGTAAGGCACGACGTCAAGCGGTAAGGCATTGACCCGTATCTCCGGCTCGCCCGCCGGGGGACGATTACCCGTCTTCTCCACCTCGGCAAGATAGCTTAGAGTCAGGCGTCCGGGTTGCGCCGCGACCCGCAGGAACCGATTGCCGGTCGCGGGATCGGTGTAGCGATCCAGCGTACCGCACGAGCTCAGGGTCAGGGCCTCATGGCGTATGGTCTGGCCCATACGCTCGGCAACTTCAAAGGTGAAAATGAAGTCTGCGGGCAGGGCGGCAATGTCGTAGGTGAGCTGGCAGTCGACGCGATAGCGGGGCATGGCAATAATTTTTTCAGACGAGTCTGATCAGCCCCTATGCGCAACACACGTTCCCGTGAACGCCGTGACGGGCTTTCGTGGGGCAGCTCCCGGATACCAAGTGTGCGCCCGCAGGCGCAGCAAGCCGCAACTCAGGCGGGCCCGTGCGTTGCGAACAAGGGTCAAGCGCGCTGAGCACCCGGTGTGCACGTTCCCACCAAAAGGAGAAGACTGATGCAAACCCATACAGAGCAAATAGACAGCGAAGACGTCGTCGAAGTGCTCAATGCGCTAATCGAGAACTGCAAGGATGGCGAGTACGGCTTTCGTACCTGCGCGAAGAAGGCGACTGCCCCGGATCTGAAAGCGCTGTTCGAGGACCGGGCCCAGGATTGCAAAATCGCTGCAGACGAACTGGGCGCAGCCGTGACCGAGCTCGGTGGCAAGCCGGAGAACGACGGTACTGTCTCCGGCGCGGCCCACCGAGGGTGGGTGACGGTTCGGGCGGCAGTCTCGAACAACGAGGACCTGGCCATGCTCGAAGAATGTGAGCGCGGCGAGGACAAAGCTCTGGAGCGTTACAAGGAAGCACTCGCGCAGCCGTTGCCTGCCGCTATTGCTTCACTGATCGGGCGCCAGATGGCAAGTACGAAAGCCAATCATGATCAGATCCGTGGCCTGCGTGACCGAATGAAGCAAACCACTCGCGCCTGACTAAGTTGGGCAGGCGATCCGATGCCCGCCGTGGCACTCTGGATGCTGGCGGGGATCGCCCTGATTGCGCTGCTGCACGAAGGACAGTCGTTCTTCATTCCGCTGATTCTCGCGATCCTTATCAGCTACACGCTGCGTTCATCGGTGCACGCGTTACAGCGCCTGAGGGTCCCGGCCTTCATCGGCGCCGCGTTGGTGCTTGCCAGCGTGATGGGGGCAGTGGGAAGCGCCCTCGTTTCGCTCCAGGATGATGCACTGGCCGTGATCGAACAGCTTCCCCAGGCCTCGCGCACGCTCAAGGAGTCGATACGTAACTTCCGGGAGGGTAGCCGCGGCCCGATGGCCCATCTCACCGAAGCCGCAAAGGAGATCGAAGCGGCTGCCAGGGCGGCAACCGGCGCGCCTGAAGGCGCCGAACCCGCGTCCGTGTCGGGGCGCGGCCTGCGCAAGACCGATCTGGCCTCCACGACAGGTAACCCACCCCGGGTAGCGGCCGACGAGCAAACCGTTGTTCCAGCACTGGTGTCGATGCTGCGTAACCAGCTCGCTGCAGCGGCCCGGGTGCTGGTGGACATAGGCACGGCCACCTTGATCGCCTATTTCCTGTTGGCGTCAGGCGATCACTTTCGTCGCGTTCTGATGCACAGCATGGGTCCCACCCTCACTGCCCGCCGGCAAACCTTGCATGTTTTGCGTGAAGTCAATGTGCGGCTGGGCCGCTATCTGGTCAACCTCGTCCTGAGCAATCTTCTGATCGCGATCCTGGTGTGGGCGTGGCTTGCCTGGTTCGGCGTATCACAGGCGCCACTGTGGGGTGTCATGGCCGGGCTGCTGCACATAGTGCCCTATGTCGGCACGATCGTGATTGCGTTGCTCACCGGCGTCATCGCTCTCGCGCAACTGGGTACCGTGCTCGAGGGCGTGTGGGTCGGGGCCGGCGCGGCATTCATTGCCGGAGTGATCGGCATGTTGGCGGGCACGCTGATGCAGGGCAGGGCCTGTTTGCTGCATCCGGCAGCGTCGATCGTTGCGCTCACCGCCTTCGGTGCGCTCTGGGGCGGCTGGGGGCTGCTGTTGGCCCTGCCGCTGCTTGCCGTGGTGAAGACCATTGGCGATCACCTCGATCAGCAGCGCATGTGGGTACGCTGGCTTGGACCCACCACCGATTCGATCGTGCTCCAACCCGAGGCGAAATCGATTCACACCGCTGCGCCATGAGCGCAGTGAGGCTGTGGGTGATGTGTATCGGTGCCATCTCGTGCGGCCTGGCACAGGCGAAGCCACCCGCGCTTCGTCGCGTGCGTATGGCCCTGCACCCCCGGCTGGCGGGCACAGTGGTTGCGGTTCAAGTGGCATGCCATTCGCATGCCGCGTCTGGATTCACCAGGAGAATCGGTCATGGCCATCGTTGTCTGCGCAAGTTTCGATCAGCAGGCCGCGGCCGATCAGGCGGCTGAAGCGTTGACTGCCGCCGGGTTCGACCGGGAACGCATCAGTGCGTTCTATCTGGCCGCGCCGGGACAGCACGATCAGTCGTCGGTGCCGCTTTCTGGGCCATACACCGACGCCGAGGCCGTCCCAGCCGAGCAGACTGCCGCTGCCGCGGGTGCTGGCGCGCTCGTCGGTCTGGCTGCCGCGGCAGTCGCCGCGCCGCTGGTGGGCATTACTGCGGTAGCGGCTGTCGCCGCAGCCGGCGTCGGCGCGTATGCCGGGTCCCTGTATGGCGCCCTGGGGGCTCTGCCGAAGGACACCCGCGACGAGCAGGCGGCGCCAGCGACAGAAGTCGGTCCGTCAACCGCGACCAGCGGGAACGAAGGCCTGCACTCCGGCATGCGCGTCGCGGTAATGGTCGAAGACGAGGCGCTTGCCCAGCGCGCCACTGTCTTGCTGAAGGAACAGCAGGCCATCGAGGTTTGGACGATCGAAGGCTCTGTGGTGGCCGGTGCACTTCAGGCCGACATCGAGCCGCATTGATCGGAAGGCGCTTGGTAGTGAGGGCAGGCCAGCGTGTGCAGGGGCATGAAACCTAACGCAGCCAGTGCCGAGAGCAGCAACGGGAGGCCGGCCGGCACCGGTATGACGGTCGGCCCGCTGATGACTCCTGGCGTCTGGCCACGGCGCTACCCACGTGCATCTGCCGTGGCAGCGTCCACCGCCGAGCCGGCGGTGAAGCCGTGCAGCATTGACGACAGGACTATGGCCAGTGCCACCATGGACCATAGCCGCATGATCGTGTCTCCCTCGGCCGGCAGATGCAGGGTGGCATACGCGAGATAATAGAGCGAGCCGATGCCGCGGATGCCATAGAACGCAATCACAGCGCGTTCGCGCCCGGTGAGCGGCAGTCCGTGCAGCGCGATCCACGCAGTCAGCGGTCGCACAATCAATAACAGCGCCAGCACGACTGCGATCGCGGCCGCGTCTATCGAGGTCAGAAGCAACGGCAGCGTTGCGCCAAGCGCAACCAGCAGCACGGCGGTGAGCGCGAATTCAATCGCCTCGGAGCTGTCGTGCAGACGGATGCGAAACTCGGGAAAGGCCGGATCTCGACGTAGACACACCCCGCATACGAACGCCGAGATGAAGCCGTAGCCGCCGATCAGCTCAGTGACACCGTAGGTCAGCAGAACGCCCGCGAAGGCAATCACTCCGGTCTCGCTGCGGGCGAGCGCATTGCCGCGCGGCCAGTCGAACAGCACCTTGCCAAGAACCACCCCGGCCAACACCCCGGTGAGCGCGCCGGCCAGACATCGATAGAGCAGGTCTTGCGCGAACCAGGAAAGCCAGAGCATCGGCTCGAACATGCCGGTCGCTGCAGCGGCTGCGAGCACCAGGGCCAGGGCAAGATGTACGAAGGGAAATGCCAGACCGTCATTGAGTCCGGCTTCGGTGGTCAGGGCAAAGCGCACTGCGTCCTCGCCCCCGGCGTGCGGGCGGCCCACCTGCAGCGCGCCAGCGAGCACCGGATCTGTAGGCGCCAGAGCGGCGGCGAGCAGCAGCGCGAACGCGAGCGGTAGACTGGCGGCGAACATGCCCACACCGGTCACCGCCAAGATTGCCAGTGGCATCGCCACCGCCAACAGACGCATCGACGGCCGCCAACGACGCTGGGAGTTTCGTCGGTCGATGCGCAGACCAGCGCCGAACAGGCCAAGAATGACGCACACCTCGGTCGCATGAGTCCAAACGGCGGGGTGCTCGAGTGGATTGAGCAACGGGGTGAGCGCGGGTACGACCAACGACGCCGTGGTGCCAAACAGCAAGAGCAGGAAGGCCACCGATGGCTCACGGCGCGACACGAAGCGCGGCAGCCAGCAGGCAAGCAGCACCGCTGCTCCGAGCAGCAGAAAGATGACTGCCGCCGCGGGCAAACCGTCGCTATTGGGCAAAGGGGGCGCTCGACCGCGCGGCCGTGGCGATGATTACGGGGGCAGCGGATCGCCCGGCGCGGCGGGACCCGGGACGGGTTCCGGCGGCAAGGGATCTGATGGTGGAGGTGGCGCCGGCGGCAGTGTGGCGGACTGAATGGCCACAGCCGGCATCAGCGGGCTGGGACAGGCGCAACGGCCGGCGCGTGGCAACGTAGCGACGCTGGGATCAGGCAATCTGGCGATCATGAGCAGTCTCCTGGGATCGGGTAACGCATCGGCCTGGCGGCGTTCATGTTGGACGCAACGTTCTAAGGAGGCGCGGGCGCACCGTTCGTGACGATCATCGGGGGCGCCGTGGACTGAGTAGCCCATGACGCCGCTACTTAGAACCGGTAGCGCACGCCTGCACCGTAGATATCGACATCCTGGCGTCCGTTAGCGAAGTCCACATGATGGCGCTCCCACTCAGCGACCAGCTGGACTGTGCGCGTCAGGCTGAAGCCGACCCCGGCACCATAGTGAAGACCGAATCCGTTCTCGCTTCCGGTCGAACCGACCGCCGCCGATCGGTTGGCGGAGGCGTACGTGGTGCCTACGCGGCCGATAAGCGATAATCTGTCAGCCACTGGTAATGAACCAACAAGGCTCAACGTTGCGCCATGCGCGTTGATCGATCCGCCATCGCGCGACACCTTGCCGAAGTCGACATAGCCCAGCTCCAGAGACACCATCTCGTGCACTCGTCCGCCGATGAACAGCTTGTATCCACTATCACGATTCTCGCAGGAGAAGCCGGCCGTACACTGCGACTCGAAGTTCGAGCGCCCGACACCGAAGCCCACATAGCCGCCAGGCCAGGGCAGCATCGACGCCTCCGAGCCAGTTCGGGAACTGCTGCTGCCGGCGCTCATCGGCGACCGGGTGGCGCCGTCGGCGGATGGTGCGGGCGCTGGCGTGGTTTGCGCTTGCACGTAAGAGAGATGGAGCGCCACACTGGCGGCCAGGATAGAGGTGGAAAGTAGTTTCATCGTTCATGTGCTCCGTAGGAAATGAATGTATTCGGCATCAACATGGTGGCCGCCGCCGCAGGCTGCAACAGCCGGTCCTGTAGTCTTTTCCTTCGCTGGCCAAACCGTAAGCGTCAGGCTGTCAGCGTAGGCGCCGCCGACAGCCGGCGTACCTCCACTGAGGAGATGTGCATCGAGTCGCGGTACTTCGATACCGTGCGTCGCGCCACCACCACGCCCTTTTCGGCAAGGAAGCGCGCCACCTTCACGTCAGAGAGTGGCGCGCGCGGATCTTCCGCGCCTAGAATCTGCCGAATCAGCGCACGCACTGCGCTTGCCGAGCAGGCCTGGCCTTCTGACGCCACATGGCTGCAGAAGAAATGGCGCAGCTCAACCAGCCCACGCGGCGTCATCATGTACTTGTTCGACGTCACTCTGGACACCGTCGACTCATGCACGCCGACCACCTGCGCGATATCGCGCAACACCAGGGGTTTGAGTGCGATGTCGCCATAGTCAAAGTAGCGGCTTTGGCGCTCGACGATGGCCTGGGCTACACGCAGAATGGTTCGATACCGCTGGTTCACATTGCGCACGAACCAGCGCGCTTCACGCAGCTGCACACCTATGGGTGAAGTGGCCGCGCCTCGCGTCTCCGACACGAGCCTGGCAAAGTGCGCGTTGACATGAATCTTCGGAATGACCTCAGGGTTGATCCGCGCTACCCAGCGCTTGGCGATCTTCCGCACCTGCACGTCTGCCACCACATAGTCGGTACGCTCGTCGGAGAAAGGGGCGCCAGGGCGCGGGCTGCAGGCGCGGATCAGCTGGTAGGCATGGGTGAACTCCAGTTCTTCGCACTCGAACTCGCGGAGCAGACGGGTAGTGTCCGGGGTAACGATGCGTGGCAGATGATCTTTGACGATGCGCTGCGCCAGCGCCAGTCCCGGGGTATCGAGCGCACGCTGATCGAGCTGGATCAGAAGGCACTCCTGCAGCGTGCGTGCGCCCACCCCTGCAGGCTCGAAGCTTTGTACCAGGCGAATTGCCGTATCGAGCTCGCCCGGCTCGACTTCGAATGCCTCCGGGCACATGGCCTCCAGCTCCTCCACTGGGGTTTTGAGGTAGCCATCGGGCTCCAGCGCATGGATGACCAAGGTGGATAGTTGCCGGTCACGCGCGTTGATCCGGCACACCGAAAGCTGTTCCAGCAGGTGCTCGCGGAGACAACGACCCGCCGGAGCAAGCGAGAGCGCATCGGTCGGCTGGTCCGTGCGCTCGCCCGCCGGGGTGTCGTTGTAGCGCAGCGAGTCGGCGTCCTCCCACTCCACAGACTCCTGGTCAGAAGGGGCATCTTCGCTGCCTTCACGACCGTCCTCCCCGCTATCGCTGTCGAGGGCACTCTGCGTAGACTCCGCATGAGGTTCGAATGCATCATCTGCCCCCGGACCGTCATCGCGTTCGATAAACGGGTTGCTCGCCAGGGTCTCTTCAATTTCCTGTTCGAACTCCGCAGCAGACAGCTGCAGGAGTCGGATCGACTGCTGAAGCTGGGGCGTCATGATCAGGCTCTGACCCGCACGAAGTTGAGCTACGGCTTGCATCATGAAGGCTCCTTTGTTCTTGCTTGATCGACCCGGTGTTGCAATACTCTTTGCAAACCATGTGCCATGCGCGCTGGTGTTACCGTTCACACGGCCATTTCAGCCGCTAACTGCTTGACCACGTTGATAAAAAGATCGACGCGACCGGATGCGTCAATCGGTGCGGGGCGCACGGTAGCCCACATTTCCTCCAAAATAATCACGTAAGGTCTACATTTTGCGAGGAGCATGGTCAGGCGAGTCTGACTTCAGAGGGTCCGCGGTCCGCGGTCTGCGGACGGTGAAGTTGCATCCGTCGTGGCCGCCGGGACCTGCCGCTCAGAGCAGGTATTCGAACTGGCGGGCCAGCCATTGCTGTACGCGGGGTGCAATGCCGCGGTTCGACCATTCGCTCGCGGTGATCTCCCGGGAGCGCTCCAGGTCACGGGCGAACAACTGTTCCAGCTGTGCCGCGAAAGGTGCATCGAAGACAATGACGTTCGCTTCCTCGTTATGGACGAAGCTGCGAAAGTCGAGGTTGGACGATCCCACCGTTGACCAGACGCCATCGACTACAGCTGTTTTCGCATGCAGCAACGCTTCTGCACGCTCGAAGATTCGTACCCCGCCCGCAAGCAGGGATGCGTAGTGGGAGCGCCCGGCTGCCAGTGGCAGCCACGAATCGCTGATACTGGGGAGTAGCAGACGCACTTCCACGCCGCGGTGCGCGGCGTCGATCAGCGCGCGCGCGAGCTGGGGATCTGGCACGAAGTACGCACAGGTAATGTAGATGCGCGCGCTGGCATGGGTAAAGGCGGACAGCAAAGCCAGATAGTGAGTCGAACGCCCGCTCTCTGGTCCCCCGGTGACCACGCTGACCGCCACGGTTCCGGCGGCTGCTGGAGGTTTGATTGGCGGGCGCTCGACCACCGGGCAATGCTGACGCTGCCAGAGCGTATCGACGCTATGCACGAGCTGCGACACGGCAGGGCCACGGATCTCCAGATGAGTATCGCGCCAGGGGACTTGCCCGGGCTCTCTCGCACGCCGCGCGCCAAATGATCCGGCGCTGTAGACGCTGCTCACGTTGATGCCGCCCGCGAATCCCCGGCTGCCATCAACCACCATGATCTTGCGGTGATCCCGGTTGTTGATCTTCCAATTGCGGCGCACACGAGTCGGGTTGACCGGATTGAACTCGCAAATGCTGACGCCCTCGCTACTCAGGCGCTCGAAGTAGGCATTTGCCGTAGCCATCGAGCCCACGCTGTCATACATCAGGCGTACCGAAACGCCCGCCCGACGGCGTTCGATCAGCAGCGTTGCCAGCTGTTGTCCCACCTCATCGTCGTCCAGGATGTAGGTGACGATATCGATTCGCGCCTTCGCCTGCGCGATTGCCTCGAACATCGCCGCATGAGTCGCCGGCCCGTCGATCAGCAGGCGCACTGCGTTGCCGCCAGCGATTGGCCCGCCCAGGACCCCGGCCGTGTCGTCGAGATGCTGTTGAAGAACGCTGACCCCAGTACGCTGCAACAGCGCCCGCACTTGCGCCCGGCCGGCGCGTACACGATGCGGTGCGACGGTCCCATCGCCTGGCACGGATGCATCATTGACGTGTGCCGAGCGGTCGGCAATGGCCTGAGCGCGGCCCTCTTCCAGCGTCGGCAGGCTCGCACACCCATGAAGCGCGAGCAACAACATGCCGAGAAGCGCGCGCATGGCCTTCAGGCGAAGGGCTCGGCGCGCAGCAATCGCCTGCAGTTGATGTCCTTCACTCATGTGACCACCCAAGCTGCCCGGCGCGCGGGCCATTCAGCAGCGGTCGCGGAGGCCAGACCCCCCGCGCGCCGGATCAGGTGACTTACTTCCGCTTGGCGCCGTCCGCCGCGTCCTGCAGGCGCTCACCGCCGCGCTCGACATCCTTGCCCACGCCCTGCACGGTATTGCAGCCTGCCAGTACGGCGAGCGATAGCAACAGCGTCACGATCAGAGTCTTCATGCTTATCTCCTTTAAACAAGGGGCGGAAAGTGCCCGGATCGGCATTCCCGCGAAGAGGGTGCGCAAAGGTTGTGCCCGGGCACAGCGGTTGCGTCGGCGAACGCCATGAGACCCCTGACGTGCTGGTGGCGCACAACCGCTCTGGCCATGCTCGCGATGAGCCTGCCGCTATCTCCTGCTTCAGCGGCCGCTGCGCGCGGCCTGTTGGTGGCTGAAAAGCCAGCATCTTCGCAACCCGGTCGAGCGCCGCGCGTAGTGGTGATCGGCGACAGCACCGGCGCTGGCCGGGGCGCTGCCGCGCCGTACAGCGTGGCCGGACGCATCGCCAATGCCCATCCCGACGTGCAGGTGGATAACCGGGCGCGCGATGGGGCCACGCTCAAACAAACCCTTGGACAACTCGAAGCCGGGCCGGCCGGGGACCGTGTCGCACTGCTCCTGATCATGGCCGGGGGCAATGACACCATGCGACTGGCCTCTGCGCAGACGCTCGCAGCGCATCTGGATGAGTTACTTCGCGCAGCCCGCGAGCGCGCTGAGCACGTGGTGTTGCTGACCCCCGGTAACTTCGCGACTGCGCCCGGATTCTGGTGGCCGTTCAACACGATCCTCGGCTGGCGCTCGCGGGTCGCTACTCGAACCTTCGGCGAGGTGTCGGCGCGGCATGCGCCTGCGGTCCTTCATGTCTCCATGTTTCTCGAACCGCAGGATGACCCGTTCGCTCAACACCCGGAGCGCTACTTCTCTGAAGACGGCATTCATCCCTCGGCGGAAGGTTATGGCCTGTGGTACGCCAGCCTGATAGAGCAAGGCGCGCTGGCGCGCTGGCTGCGATGATTTATTGCATCGGTATGGGGGCGGGCGTGAAAAGCCCGTCCGGGCACTCCAGTCACTATAGGAGGGAAATCATGGCCAAACCAGAAAAGTCAGCCAAGAAGCCGCGGACGCGACTGCCTCCCGACTCGAGTGCCGGTGCGGCTTCGCCCGACAGTTCAGTCGAAGACCAGAGCAGCCATGGTGCCATCGACGAAAGCACTGCACGCGGCCGACGTTTCAGCGAATCAGGTCATGTCGAAGAAGCGGGACGCGGAGCATCACCGGACAGCGACGGCGAGGCGCGTACCCTGGAAGACGTTGAAAAGATCGGTCGCTCGCACGCTGAACGCAAGTGAGAGCCTGGGCGCCGAGGCGCCGAGACTCTGAAAAACGCCCCGGGCAGAGCGGTCAATGCGCGGCGCCGTGCAGTTTTGGAAGGATGTGCAAGCAGTGGCCAGGCCACAGTGCATGCCATTGTCCTGAC